>NZ_JBSSLX010000277.1:0-6491 GCF_053890995.1 Micromonospora sp. I033
GCGGCGGCGACCGCGGCGAAGACCACCGTCGGCCCGACCGCCGGGTCCGCGTTCGGCCCGACCACGTAGAGCGCGCCGGCGAAGAGCAGCACGGGAGGCAGGTAGCCGAGCAGCACCCGGCCGGCCCGCAGCGCCACCTCGGCGGCGGCCAGCCCGGCCAGCCAGGCGGCCACCACCGGGACCAGCACGGTGTCCGGGGTCGGCTCCACCGGGATCATCGCGGTGAGCAGCCGCGGGATCGCGTTGCGGGCGGCGTCCGCCGCCACCTCGCCGAGGCCGCCGGGCAGCGCCGCGTGGCTGGCCGCCAGCCGCAGTGACAGCAGCGTCCAGCCGGCCAGGGCGGCCACCGACAGCGGCGCCACCAGCCAGGACGGCAGCCGCCGGGCGGCCACGCTGACCAGCACCGAGCCGACCGCCGCGCCGGCCGTCAGGCGGGTCAGCAACGGGTCCGCGTAGACCCGGCCGAGCACCACGCCGGCCAGGGCGATCATGACGATCAGCGCCAGCGGCACCGGCACGGCCCGCAGCACCCGCGCCGCGCCGCCACCCGCCCCGCCGGCCGGCGCGTCGACGCCCGGGCGCGGCGGGGTCACGGTCACCACCGGCGGATCCCGTCCCACTCGGCGGCGAACTCGGCGCCGTCGGCCGCGTCCACCACGACCAGGCCCGCCGCGCCGGCCGCCGTCGGCTCCGCCGCCCCGAACATCCCGACCACCACCGACGGGTACGCGCGGCGCAGCGCGCCCACGTGCCCCAGGTCGGCGCGGGCGCCCGGCCCGGTGAGGAAGACCAGCGTGTCACCGGGCCGGTCCTGCCGCAGCCGGGTCAGCGCGGCCCGCAGCACCTCCGCCCCGCCCTCGGCCAGCTCCGCCGCGGCGAGCCGGTCCAGCGGGCTGCGCGGCGCCTCCAGGCCGGCGTGTCCGGAGCCGTCGGTGCGTCCGGCGGGTTCCTCGGCGGCGGGGGCGACCAGCAGCAGGCTCACCGGCAGGTCCTCCCGGGTCGCGGCGGCGACCACCGACGCCGCCGCCTCGCACGCCGACTCGAACGACTCGGCCACCCCGGCGTCCCGGTCCGGGTGGGCAGCCGCCCGGTTGTCCAGCACCACCACCAGCCGGGGCAGGCTGGTGTCCACGTTCTCCCGCACCATCAGCTCGCCCACCCGGGCGCTGGTCCGCCAGTGCACCCGGCGCAGCTCGTCACCGACCACGTACTCCCGGAGCGAGTCGAAGGTGATCGAACCGTGCGGCACGCTGTCGGTGCGCCCGTCCAGGCTGCGGCCGGCGCCGGTCGGCACCGCCGACAGCGGGTGGATGCGCGGGTGCACCCACACCGGCACCGGGTCACCGTAGGCGCGGGCCAGCGCCACCAGGCCGAGCGGGTCGCGCCGGGTCACCCGCAGCGGCCCGACCGGCACCACACCCCGGCGCCGCGTCGGCACCGGGTAGCGCACCTCGGTGTCCCGGCCGGGACGCAGGCGCAGCAGCGGCACCGGCACCAGCCGGCCGCCGCACCGGTCCTCGGCCACCAGGTTCGCCGCCCGCAACCGCCCGGTGTTCCGCACCGTCAACACCATGGCCGCCGGCTCACCCCGGGCCACCCGGTCCGGGTCGGCGACCCGCTCGACCGTCAACCGGGGGCGCCAGGCGGCGGTCACCAGGGCGTACCCGACCGCGACGCCGGCCGCCGCGCCGAGCACGGTCAGCTCCGGGTACGCGTACCGGAAGCCGACCCCGAGCAGCACGACGGCGGCGACGAGCAGCCCGACGCCGCGGGCGGTGATCCCCACCGCTCAGCCGTGGACCGGGGCGGGCTGACCCGACGGCAGCGGCACCGGCACCGACGCGACCGCCTGGCGCAGCACGTCGGCCGGGGTCACCCCGCGCACCTGCGCGTCGGGGGTGAGCAGCAGCCGGTGCGCGAAGACCGGCTCGACCAGCGTCTTCAGGTCCTCCGGCATGATCCAGCCCCGGCCGTCGATCAGCGCGTACGCGCACGCCGCCCGGGTCAGCGCGATCACGCCCCGGGGGCTGACCCCGACCCGCACCTGCGGATGCGTGCGGGTCGCCGCGGCCAGCCGCACCGCGTACGCGTAGAGCGGCTCGGCGATGTGCACCCGCCGGGCCATCTTCACCATCTCGCCGACGGTGGCGGTGTCGGTGACCGCGGTGAGCGAGTCGGGGGAGCGGAGGGTGGCGCCCCGCAGCACCTCCACCTCGACCGCCTCCTCCGGGTAGCCGACGGAGAGCTTCACCAGGAACCGGTCGAGCTGGGCCTCGGGCAGCCGGTAGGTGCCGTCCATCTCCACCGGGTTCTGGGTGGCCACCACCAGGAACGGCTGCGGCACCGGGTGGCGTACGCCGTCCACGGTGACCGTGCGCTCCTCCATCACCTCCAGCAGCGCCGACTGGGTCTTCGGCGAGGCCCGGTTGATCTCGTCGGCGATCACGATGTTGGCGAACACCGGCCCCGGGTGGAACTCGAAGCCGCGGGTGGCCTGGTTGAAGATGGTCACGCCGGACACGTCCGAGGGGAGCAGGTCCGGGGTGAACTGGATGCGCCGCCACTGCCCCTTCACGGTCGCCGCGACCGCCCGGGCCAGGGTCGTCTTGCCCACCCCGGGCACGTCCTCGAGCAGGACGTGCCCCTGGGCGAAGAGGGCGGTCAGCGCCAGCCGGACCACCTGCGGCTTGCCCAGCACGACCGCGTTGACGTTCTCGGCCAGCCGGGCGGCCAGGGCGGCGAAGCCCTGCACCTCCGGCTGGGTGAGCGGTTCGTGGGTGTTCACGTGCGCGGTGCTCCTCGGTGCGGCGCGGTCAGCAGGTGGGCAGGAGGTTGATGTTGTCGCCACCCTCCAGGTTCAGCCAGGCCCACGGGATGTAGTTGCGTCCTGAGTACTCGACCTGCACCCACCAGGTGCTCTGCTTCTGGTTGTTGTAGATCCAGGAGTCGACGTTGTCGCCCTGCTTCCGGCAGTACGCCTTGAGCCGGGTGCCGGGCTTCGCCCAGCCGACCTGCTTGGCGTTGAGCTGCTGCGGCACCGAGAAGATCTCGTTGCCGTTGCGGCCGTCCACCTCGGCGTCGCAGTAGGTGCGCTGGTCGCCGCTGGGACCGTTGTTGCAGGTCGCGATCCCGTACAGCGCATCGGTGCCCTGCGCCCGGGTGGCGGTGCCCTTGCCGGCCGCGTTGGTCGCGGTCACCGTCACCGTGTAGGCCGTGCCCGGCGTCAGGCCGGTCACCCGCAGGCTGGAGCAGCTCCCGCTGGCCGTCTTGCCGCCGGTGGCGGCCGAGCAGGTGGCCCGGCCACCGCCCGCGTCCACGGTGAACGTCACCGTCACCGAGGTGGCGTCGGCCGACGAGCCGGTCACCGTGACCCGGGGCGCGGCCACCGTGCGGGCCCTCGTGCTGGCCTCCGCGCCGGGACCGGCCTCGTTGACCGCCTTCACCTTGACGGTGACGTTCTGCCCGTCGCCGAGGCCGCCGATCGTGGTCCGCACGTCGGTCACCTCGGTGGTCTTCCCGGCCGCCTCCACCACGTACTTCGTCACCGGGCGGCCGTTCTCCACGGCCGGCGCCCACTGCACCGCGATGGTGCCCGGCTGGTCGGCCACCGTGGACGCGCGCAGTTCGGTCGGCGCGGCCGGGGCGGTGAACGGCACCACCGTGTTGCTCACCGGCGAGGCCTTGGAACCGGCGCCCTTGTCGCTGACCGCGATCACGGTGAAGGCGTACTGGGTGCCGTACTCCAGCTGGCCGGCGGGGATGATCAGCTCGGTCTTGGGCGAGTCGCCGGCCGGGGCGGTGGCGCCGGCCGAACTGGCGGTCACCGCGTACTTCGTGACCGTGTTGCCCTGGCCGTTGGCCGCCGGCCACTTCACCAGCACCGTGCCGTCCGGCCGGGCCTCGGCCGTGACGCTGGCCGGCGGGTCCGGCACGGCGGCGGTCGGGGTCACCGGGTTGCTCCGGCGCGCCGGCCCGTCGCCCTTGGCGTTCACCGCGTGCACCGAGAACGTGTACGTCTCGCCGTTGGTCAACCCGGTGATCTCCAGGGCGCGCTGGTTCGCGCCCACCTCGTGGCGCTGGTCGGCGCCCTCCACCACGTACCGGGTGATCTCGGCGCCGTTGGACGCGGCCGCCTGCCAGCTCACCCGCGCCGACGCGTTGCCCGCGGCGGCGGTCACCGCGCGCGGCGCGCCCGGCTTGCCCACCTTCGGCTTCCTCGGCGGGGGCGGCGGCGGGGGAGCCGACGGCGGGTCGCCGCCGAGCACGTCGTTGGCGTACTTGTTGACCTCGCGGACCTGGTTCCGGTCGTCCACGACCTGCGCGGTGGACGAGTTCGGCGGGTTGATGAAGAGGTGGTTCTCGCGGACCTCCAGCTCCATCGGGCCGGGTCGGCCGGAGCCCTTGATGGTGTCGACGAGCTGCCCGTTCGCGTCGAACGAGTAGACCGTGCCGGTGGTCTCGTCGGCGCAGTAGAAGCGGCCCGCCCAGGCCACCGCCGGGCTGAGCCGCTCACCGGCGCCGGGCACCGTGAACCGCCGCACCTCGGCGCCGTCGCGGACCACGTGCACCGTCCGCTCGCCGGCCACCGTGACCGGCACCTGTGAGCCGCTGGTGCGCGTCGGCAGGCTGCCCGGGGCGGTCATCGTCAGGTTGGCCCGCTGCGTCCGGCCGGCCCGCACCGTGACCAGCGAGGCGGAGGTGCGGTCGAGCACCGCCACACCTTCGTCCAGGGTGGACACCACCAGCTCGTGGGCGGGCTCGGCGACCTCGTACGTCTCGACCCGCTTCGGGCTCAGCCCCGCCGGCGGCGCGGCGCCCGGCGTGGCGGGCAGCTCGGCGGCGGTGACGGCCGAGACCGTGCCCTCGCTCGGCACCGCGACCCACAGCTTGCCGGCGCCGTCGAACGCCCCGCCCGTGATGCCCGGCGGGTAGCGCACCGGCTCGCCCACCGGGGTCAGCGACCGCGGGTCGAGCTGCCGGACGATGCCCTGCACCGCGTCGACGACGAACGCCGCGTCCTCGTGCAGCGCGACGCTCACCCCGAGGCCCGGGGCGGTCGGCGTGGTCGCGGTGATCTGGAGGGTGGCCAGGTCCAGCGAGCTGACCTGGCCGGTGTTCAGGTCGCGCAGGATCAGCAGCCGGTCGGTCTGGGCGACCTGCATCTGGTGCCGGCGGCCGCCGGGCACCTCCATCCGGGTGTCCACCCGGGCGGTGACCCCGTTGACCCGGGCCAGCTCGCTGCGGCTGGTGCTCCACAACCAGGAGGAGGCGTCGTAGTTGGCCACCGCGTTGTCGGCGGCGCCCAGCCCGAGGACGGTCAGGCCCATCGCGGCCAGCAGCGCCGCCACGGTGCCGATGGTCACCAGCCCGCCCCGCATCCGGGACCGGGGGCGGGCCGTCTCCGGCCCGGTGCTCGTGACGTCCTCGATGGTGGTCACTGCCGGCTGCCTCCCCGTGTCGGTGGGGGAGGGCGGCGCGCGCGTGGTCGACCCTCCCCAGAGCCGGGAGCCATCATAGGGGCCGGCCGGGGCCGGTGGTACCCGGACCGTCCCGCTGTGGACACCGAGCGTGTCGTGGCGACGGCCGGTCAGTTGGGCGTGTTGCCACCCTCCCGGTCCGTGCAGACCTGGCCCGAGGTGGCGTAGGTGTCGGTCGAGTAGACGGCCAGCACCGTGAAGCAGTAGTCCAGCTTCGGGCTCAACCCGTTCACCGTGTAGCGGGTCTGCCCGGCGTCCACCGTGGCCATCACGCCCAGCTTCTGCCCGGCCTGCCCGCCGGCCACCACGAACGGAACACCGCCGCCCGTCGGGTCGGTCCAGGTGACCGTGATCGTGGTGGTGTCGTCCTGCAGGCGCAGGTCCCCCGGGGGCGGGCCACTCACCTTCGGCTTCGCCGCGCTCGGCGCCGGCGCGGGCGGCGGCGCCGGATCCCGGTTGAGCAGCACCGCGCCGGCACCGACCGCGGCAGCCACCGCGACCACCACGGCGCCGGCCACCACGGCCACCACGGTCCGGTTGCGACCGCGCGGCTCCGGCTCATCCGCCACCGGGTACGCGGCCGGCTGGTGGAACGCCGGCGGCACCGCCGGCCAGGCCCCCTGACTCGGGTACGCCTCCGGCGCCGGCTGCTTCGACTCGGGAAACGTCAGCAGGTCGTCGTAGACCGGCAGCGGCCGGGCCGCCTGGTCACCGCTCTCCGGCGCCGGGACCGCGTCCACCGTGACCGGTTCGTCCGCGACCGGCTCCGGGTGCGCGTCGTCGGACCGGTCGACCGGCTGCGGCGGGGCCGCGCTGCTCCACGGCGGCGCGGTCATTCCCCAGGGCGGCACGGGCGAGGCGCTGACCGAAGCGGCGGCGGGCGGCCCGCTCACCGACGGCGGGAACCCGGGTGTCGGTGGCCCGCTCACCGGTTGCCCGGGTGGCCCGCTGACCGGGTACCACCTGGTGGCGCACGCCGGCGCGCTCCCCGGCAGCCAGCAGGTTGGTCATGGA
>NZ_JBSSLX010000278.1:0-6444 GCF_053890995.1 Micromonospora sp. I033
GGGTCAGCGCGCCGAGCGCGAGCGTGCCGGCCAGCCAGGCGCGACCGGTCGCGCGGATCGCGGGGGAGCGGGGGACCAGGGCCAGCGCCAGCGTGGGCGCGCCCACCAGCAGCACGGTGACCAGCGCCACCACCGGCCAGACGGCCACCCTGCGGTCCAGGCCGGTGACCAGCACCAGCTGGTCGACCACCCAGCCGACGAGCTGGGCCGGCACCGTGACCAGCACGGCCCAGACGCCGGTGACCGACGCGGCCACCACCGGCCACGGTCCGGTGTTGCGACGAGCGGGGTACGGCGGGGGGACGGGAGCGCTGGGCGGGCCGACCTGCATGGCCCTCACCGTACGGCCCGGCGGGTGCGTGCCGCCGGAGCGCGCGGGCGGTTACGGTGGACACGTGCGCGACCCCAACGTGTCCCGATCCGTGGCCGGTCAGCTCTCCGCCGAGCGCCGCGCCGACGACCTGCGCCGACTCCGCGCCGAGCGGTTCGACGTGCTGGTCATCGGCGGTGGCGTGACCGGGGCGGGTGCCGCGCTCGACGCCGCGTCCCGCGGCCTGAAGGTGGCCCTGGTGGAGGCGCGCGACTACGCCGCCGGCACCTCCAGCCGGTCCAGCAAGCTGATCCACGGCGGCCTGCGCTACCTGGAGCAGCTCGAGTTCCACCTGGTGCACGAGGCGCTGACCGAGCGCGGGCTGCTCGCCACCCGGCTCGCCCCGCACCTGGTGCGCCCGGTGCCGATCCTGGTCCCGCTCCCCGCCGAGGGCGGCCTGCGTGACCTGCCCCGCCGGTTCTTCCGCCGCTCCTACTACGGCGCCGGGGTGGCCGCCTACGACGTCTTCGCCGGGGTGTTCGGCGGCGGGCGCGGCATGCCGCTGCACCGGCACCTGAGCCGGGAGGGCGCCCGCCGGATCTTCCCGAGCCTGCGTCCCGACACGCTGGCCGGGGCGATCCGCTACTACGACGGGCAGGTCGACGACGCCCGCCTGGTGGTGACGCTGGCCCGCACCGCGGCCAGCCTCGGCGCGACCGTGGTGACCAGCGCCCGGGCGGTCGGCCTGACCCGGCAGGCCCGGGAGGTCACCGGGGTCCGGGTCCGCGACCTGGAGGCTCCCGCCGGCTCGCCGGACGCCGAGTTCGAGGTGCGCGCCCGCACCGTGATCGCCGCGACCGGCGTGTGGAGCGACGACATGTCCCGGATGCTCAACGACGTCGGGCTGCGCCCCGGCTTCCGGGTCCGGGCCTCCAAGGGCGTGCACCTGGTGGTGCCCCGCTCGGCGATCACCGGCGAGACCGGGCTGATCCTGCGCACCGCCAGCAGCGTGCTCTTCGTGATCCCGTGGGGCGGTCACTGGATCATCGGCACCACCGACACCGACTGGCGGCTGGACCGGTCCCACCCGGCGGCCACCGCCAAGGACATCGACTACCTGCTGGAACAGGTCAACACGGTGCTGGACCGCCCGCTCACCACCGACGACATCGAGGGCGTGTACGCGGGGCTGCGCCCGCTGCTGGCCGGCGAGGCGGACTCCACCTCCAAGCTCTCCCGGGAGCACGCGGTCGTCGAGCCGATGCTCGGGCTGCTCCTGGTGGCCGGCGGCAAGTACACGACCTACCGGGTGATGGCCTCGGACGTGGTCGACCGGGCGGTGCACCGGCTCGGCTGGACCCGGCCGTCGCGCACCGCCGACCTGCCGCTGCTCGGCGCCGACGGCTACGCGGCCATGTGGCGGGACCGGGCCGACCTGGCCCGCCGGCACGGGGTGCCGGTCGGGGTGGTGGAGCACCTGCTGGAGCGCTACGGCACGCTCACCCTCGACCTGCTCGCCCTGGTCGACGCCGACCCGCTGCTCGGCTCCCCGCTCGCCGGCGCCCCGGAGTACCTGGCCGCCGAGGTGACGTACGCGGCCCGCGCCGAGGGGGCGCTGCACCTGGAGGACGTGCTGACCCGGCGTACCCGGATCTCCATCGAGACCAGCCACCGCGGCCTGGAGTCCGCGGAGCACGCCGCGGAGCTGATGGGTGCGGTGCTCGGCTGGGACGAGGCGACCCGCGCCCGCGAGGTGGCCCACTACCGGGCCCGGGTGGAGGCCGAGCGGCAGTCGCAGCTGATGGCGGACGACGTGGCGGCCGACGCGGCCCGGCTGGGCGCGCCGGACGTGCGCGGTTTCGCGGCGGACCGGGGCACCGACGGCGACAGCGCCGCGGAGGTGCCGTCGTCTTCCCGGTGACCGGCCGGTAACGTCGTTCCGGAGGGTACCGGGCTTACCTACGGAAGTGTAGGTTTCCCCGCGTGGTTCGCCCATCCTGGTCGCGCGTCCGTGCTTTGTCCGTCGGCGTCCTGCTGGCGATCGCCCTGAGCGGCTGCTCGCTCTTCGGTGAGGCCGAGGGCGCCACCACACCGGGCGGGGCGGGCGCCGCCTCGCCGACCCCGGACGGGCGACGGGTCTCGCTGGTGCAGCAACTGGGTGCGGGCGGGCCGCCGCGCACCCTGGAGGTGGACCCGGCCGGGCGGTGGCAGTGCCGCGACTGCGCGGGCGACGGGGTCGACTCCACCGGGGCGCTCACCCCCGAGCAGACGCAGCGGCTCCAGCAGATGCTCGCCGACCCGGCGCTGGCGAAGGAGACCGATGAGGCCCGGCACTACAAGCAGGGCTGCATCGACGCGCTGACCTCGACCCTGCTGATCCCGCCGGGGCTGACCATCACCACACAGGACTGCCCGGGCGAGCCGAAGCCGCCGGTGGCCTACCAGGTCCTGCTGCTGATCACGCAGGCGACGCCGGCCGAGGACAAGAGCTGAGGCGTCAGCACACCTTGCCGGGGTTGAACAGCCCCGCCGGGTCCAGCGCGGCCCTGATCGCCTGGTGCACCCGCACGCCCACCGGGCCGATCTCCCGGGCCAGCCAGTCCCGCTTGAGCAGGCCGACGCCGTGCTCGCCGGTGCAGGTGCCGCCGAGTTCCAGCCCGAGCCGCATGATCTCGTCGAAGGCCCGCCGCCCGCGGGCCAGGCTGGCCGGGTCGGCCCGGTCGACCACGATGTTCGGGTGCATGTTGCCGTCGCCGGCGTGCCCGACAACGCCGATCGGCACCCCGCACTCCTCGGCGACCCGGGCCACCCCGTCCAGCAGTGCCGCCAGCGCGCCGCGCGGCACCGCCACGTCGTCGATGACCAGGCCGCCGTTGCCGCCCGGGAAGGCCTCCGCGGCGAACTTCTCCATCGCCGGGTGGGCCAGCCGCCGGGCCTGGAGCAGGGCGGCCGCCTCGGCCGCGTCGGTGGCCGCGTAGACCTCGTCGGCCCCGGCCGCCGTGCACACCTCGGCCAGCCGGGCCAGGTCGTCGGCCGCCCGGGAACCGGTGTCCACCGCCGCCAGCAGCAGCGCCTCCGCGTCGGTCCGCAGCCCCATCGGCCGGTAGGCCTCGATGGCCCGCAGGTGGGTCCGGTCCAGCAGTTCCAGCAGGCTCGGGGTGAGCCCGCGTGCCGCGATCCCGGCGACCGCGGTGCCGGCCGCCGCCGTGGTGGGGAAGACCGCGACCAGGGTCAGCGACTCCTCGGGTGCCGGCCGCAGCGCCACGGTCACCTCGGTGATCACACCGAGGGTGCCCTCCGAGCCGACGAAGAGCCGGGTCAGGTCGTATCCCGCGACGCCCTTGGCGGTGCGCCGGCCCGTGCGCAGCACCTCGCCGGAGGCGAGCACCACCTCCAGACCGAGCACGTACTCGGTGGTCACGCCGTACTTCACGCAGCACATGCCGCCGGCGTTGGTGGCCACGTTGCCGCCGATGGTGGACGACTCCCAGGAGCCGGGGTCGGGCGGGTACCAGAGGCCGTGCTCGCGGACCGCCCCGGCCAGCGCCGCGTTGACCACGCCGGGCTGCACCACGGCGATCCGGCTGACCGGGTCGACCTCCAGGATCCGGTCCATCGCCACGGTGCTCAGCACCACGGCGCCGTCCACCGCGTTCGCCGCGCCGGCCAGCCCGGTCCGCGCCCCCTGCGGCACCACGGGTACGCCGTGCCGGGCCGCCGCCCGGACCACCGCCACGACCTCCCCGGTGTCCCGGGGGCGCACCACCACCAGCGGCGTGCCCGCCGCGCACAGGTCGGCCTCGTCCCGCTCGTGCAGGGTGAGCAGGTCGGGGTCGGTCAGCACGGCGGCGTCGCCGAGGGCGGTCCGCAGGTCGTCGAGGAGAGGATGGCCGGCCATGCCGGGAAGGCTAGGTCGTGGCGGCGGGGTTGACCAACCGGGCGTACGTTTGTCGCCATGCTCTACCTGGACCCGCCCTCGGTGCCCTCGCGCGGGCGGCTGTGGTCGCACCTGATCAGCGACGTCTCCTACGCCGAGCTGCACGCCTTCGCCGAGGCGCTGGGCGTGCCCCGGCGCGCCTTCGACCGGGACCACTACGACCTCCCCGCGGACCGCGTGCCGATGGCCGTCTGGCTGGGGGCCCGGCTGGTCCCCTCCCGCGAGATCGTCCGCCTCCTCCGCGCCGCCGACCTGCGCCGGCCCAGACCCCGCGCGGTCCCCGCGCCGGCCCGGCCGGCGCGACGGGACGCCGAGGTCAGCGCAGGGTCGCGAGTTCCCGGGTGAGGTTGGCGCGGGCGCGCGCCTCCCAGCGGGAGCGCGGCTCGGGAAGCCGGTAGAGGGTGGGCAGGGCCAGCAGGGCGGCCAGCACGGCGGCGCGGCCGGCGCGGAACTCCGGGTCGGGGACGTGGGCGTACTCGCGGCGGACGGCGGCGGCGTAGCGGTCGTAGTCGGCGGGCGGGGCGGCCAGCACCGCCAGGTCGGCGTCGCAGAGCAGAGCGCCGTCCGGGTCGTCCGGGACGACCGCGTGGCCGGCGGTGAGCAGCACCAGGCGGCGTACCTCGCGCACCGCGCCGGCCGGCAGCCCGGCGGCGGTGAGCAGCTCGCCGGCCAGCTCGGCGCTGGCCCGCTCGTTGGCGTCGCCGCCGGACCGGGGGTCGTAGACCGCGTCGTGGCACCACGCCGCCAGCCGGACCAGGTCCGGGCGGCGGGCCGACCCGGCGTACGCGTCGACCACGTCGAGCACCGCCCACAGGTGGGTCACCGTGTGGTAGTGCCGGTGCGGCTCCCGCCAGCCGGCCACCAGCCGCGCCCCGGCCCGTTCGACGCCGGGCGGGTCGGCCGCCCCCGCCGCCCGGGCCGCGTCCCGCCACCGATCGATCAGCTCGTCCACGCGGTGCAGTCTGCCCCAACCGCGCTGATAGGGAGGATTCACGGGGGGCGGGACGGGTAGTCCCGGCCATGGCCGTGGCCCGGGACCGACGACCGCCGTTCTTCCGGCGTACGGCGCTGCGCGAGGGACTTGTCGACGTCGACGGGGCGCGGATCGCCGCGGCCGTGGAGCAGCTCCGGCACCGGGGCAGGGCCACCCTGCACGACCGGTTGCACCGGGTGCGTACGGCGACCGGCCTGGCGGTACAGGCGGGCCTCGCGGCGGGGCTGGCCTACCTGGTCTCCCATGTGTTCCTGAACAATCCGCAGCCGGTGTTCGCGCCGATCTCCGCGGTGGGCACGCTGGCCGCCTCGGTCGGCCAGCGGTTCCGCCGGACCGTCGAGCTGATCATCGGCGTGGCGGTCGGCGTCTTCGTCGGCGATCTGCTGATCTACTTCCTCGGCACCGGCGCCTGGCAGCTCGGCCTGGTGGTCACCGCGGCGATCCTGCTGACCGTCTTCGCCGGGGCGAGCGTGGCCATCGTGATCCAGGCGGCGGCCACCGCGGTGCTGATCGTGACGCTCAGTCCGTCCACCCAGAACCTGGAGATACCCCGCTTCGTCGACGCCTTCATCGGCGGCGGCATCGCGCTGCTGGTCACCGCGATCCTGCTGCCGCTCAACCCGCTCCGCGTGATCAACCGGGCGGCCCGGCCGGCGCTGGACCTGCTCGCCACCCAGCTCGACGTCTGCGCGGAGGCGCTGCGCAACCGGGACCGGGAAGCCGCCCAGCGGGCCCTGTTCCGGCTCCGGGAGAACAAGGAGGAGCTGGCCGCGCTCTCCGAGGCGATCGAGGGGGCCAAGGAGACCATCACCATCTCACCGGCCCGCTGGCACCGGCGGGACGAGCTGACCCACTACGCCGAGGCGGCGGACCCGATCGACCGGGCGATGCGGAACAGCGGCACCCTGATCCGCCGCTCGGTCACCGTCATCGAGGACGAGGAGCCGATCCCCGAGACGATGCCCGACTCGGTCGCCCACCTGGCCGAGTCGGTACGCCTGCTGCGGCACGAGTTCGCCGCCGGGGAGGAGCCGGAGAAGGCCCGGGAGCGGTCGCTGCGCGCGGTCAGCGAGGCCGGCCGCGCGTACGCCGAGGGGGTGGGCTTCTCCGGCAGCGTGGTGATCGCCCAGGTCCGGACCACGGCGAGCGACCTCATGGTGGCCTCCGGCATCGACCAGGAGGAGGCGAACCGCCTGGTCCGCC
>NZ_JBSSLX010000279.1:0-6393 GCF_053890995.1 Micromonospora sp. I033
CCGCACCCCGGCGCGCCCCGCCGCGTCCGTCCCGGTGGAGTCCCGATGAGCCGCACGCCCAACTCCTACGACAACCGGACGGGCGGCCCGAAGCGTCCATTCGCCGTGACCGAGGACGAGCTGGAGCGGGCGCTGCGGCAGACGCTGGCCGGCCGCGTCGCCACGCCCCGGCCGCTCGCCGCCGACCCGGCCGGCGCGGCGCTCCGGCGGGCGAGGCGCACCGGCCGGCGCCGCACGCTGACCGGGCTCGCCCTGGCCGGGGTGGCGACCGTGCTGGTCACCACCGGCATGGCCCAACTCGGCGGGCCGACCGGGCGCGGTGGCACGCCGACGGTGGTGCTCGGTGACCCGGGCGGGTTCTCGCCCTCACCGCTGCCCACCGCCGCCAGCCCGGCACCGGGGACGGGCCCGGTCCGCGCCGAACTCGACCTGATCGTGGGCTCGTGGCTGGACACCAGCGGGGGCGAGCGCCGGGAACTGACCGGGGTGAGCGGCGTCGAGCGGGCGCAGCGGGTCCCCGAGTACGGGGGCTGGCTCGTCACCTCGGCGGCCACCCCGGCCGGCCGTACCCTCTGGTGGGTGCCGCCCGTCGGTGGCCACCACCACGGCCGGCTGGGAGCCGGCGGTCGCGGCGCTGCCGCCCGGGCTCACCCTGGTCCGGGGCGCCGAGCTCTCCTGCCGCTGGTTCGGCGTCGAGCCGGCGATCCCGCTGCACCTGCTCGCGTACCTCTTCGACCCCGCCGAGCCGGAGCTGGTCGCCGAGCTGGCCCGGGTCCGGCGCGCCCGGGAGGAGCGCGGCGAGCGCATCGTGCGGCTGCTCCAGGCCGACGGGATCCGGGTGAGCTGGTCCGAGATCCTGGCCGGCGCGGCGGGCGGGACGGTCGGTCGCCCGCACATCGCGCAGGCGCTGATCCGGGCCGGGCTGGTCGCCACCACCACCGAGGCGTTCGGGCCGCGGTGGCTGGGAGAGCGCTACCGGCTGCCCAAGGAGGACATCGACGTGTTCCGGGCGGTGGCGCTGGTCCGGGCGGCCGGCGGGGTGCCGGTCTTCGCCCATCCCCGGGCCAGCCGTCGGGGCCGGATCGTGCCCGACGAGCTGATCGTGGACCTGGCGGCGGCCGGGCTCGCCGGCCTGGAGGCCGACCACGAGGACCACAGCCCGGCCGAGCGGGAGCACGTCCGCGCGCTCGCCGCCGAGCTGGGGCTGCTGGTCACCGGAGCGTCGGACTTCCACGGCACGCACAAGACCGTTCAGCTCGGCGCGTACACCACCGGGGTCGAGGCGTACGAGCGGATCATCGCGCTGGCCCGGGGGGTGACCCCGGTCGCTTCAGGCTGAAGGGTTCCGGCGGCGCGGCTACCGTGTCCGGGTGGATCTCAAGCTCTTCGGCGAGGTCTTCGTGACCCTGCTGGTGATCGTCGACCCGCCCGGCATGATGCCCATCTTCCTCGCGCTGACCGGCCCGCTGGCCGCCCGCGACCGGAACCGGGCCGCCTGGCAGGCCGTCGCGCTGGCGCTCGGGGTGATCGTGGTGTTCGCCGTGGCCGGCCGGACGATCCTGGCCTACCTGCACGTCGACCTGCCCGCGTTGCAGGCCGCCGGCGGGCTGCTGCTGATCCTGGTCGCACTCGAGCTGCTGACCGGCAAGGCCGACGACCCGAACCAGCAGGCCACCTCCAACATCGCGCTGGTGCCGCTGGGCACCCCGCTGCTGGCCGGCCCCGGTGCCATCGTCGCCACCATGCTCTTCGTGCAGCAGGCCGGCGGCTTCACCGACTACCTCGCGATCGCCGCCGCGATCGTCGCGGTCATGGTCGCGGTCTGGGTGGTGCTGCGTTTCTCCGGCGGCATCGTCAAGGTCCTCCGGCCGGGCGGCATCGAGGTGCTGACCCGGATCGCCGGCCTGCTGCTGGCCGCCATCGCCGTGCAGCTCATCGCCGACGCGATCGCCGCCTTCGTCACGCAGTACCTCACCATGGGCTGAGCCGTTGCGGCGCTGTCGCACCGGGGTGGCAGGATCTCAGGCGTGCGACGACCCTCCCCGACCGGGCGACCCACCGGCGGCCGGCCACCCCGGCCCCGCGCCGAGCAGGCCGAGCAGCTCGGCTTCGAGGGCATGCCGGAACGCCTCTTCGTCTGCACCCCCAGCAAGCTCGGCGCCTACGCCGACTGCCCCCGCCGCTACCGCTACTCGTACGTGGACCGCCCCGCGCCGCCCAAGGGTCCGCCGTGGGCGCACAACTCGCTCGGCGCCAGCGTCCACACCGCTCTGAAGAACTGGTACGCGCTGGCCCCCGACCGCCGCCGCCCCGAGGTGCTGGGCACCCTGCTCAAGGGCACCTGGGTCCGCGAGGGCTACCGCGACGACGAGCAGGAGCGGGACGCCTTCCGGCGGGCGCTGTCCTGGCTGGAGTCCTACGTGGCCGGGCTCGACCCGGCCGACGAGCCGGTCGGGGTGGAGCGGGTGGTCGCGGTGAAGACCGCGGTGCTCGCCTTCAACGGCCGCACCGACCGGATCGACTCCCGCCCCGGCCCCGACGGCCGGCCCGAGCTGGTCATCGTCGACTACAAGACCGGTCGCACCGGGCTGGACGGCGACGACGCGCGCGGCTCGCAGGCCCTCGCGCTCTACGCCTACGCGGCCGAGCGGGTGTTCCGCCGGCCGTGCCGCCGGGTCGAGCTGCACCACCTGCCCACCGGCACGGTCGCCGCGCACGAGCACAGCCCGGAGTCGTTGCAGCGGCAGCTCACCCGGGCCGAGGACACCGCGCGGGACATCATGGCCGCCGAGCGGGCCGTCGCCGACGGGGCCGACCCCGACGCGGCGTTCCCCACCGAGCCGGGGCCGCGCTGCGGCTGGTGCGACTACCGGCGCACCTGCCCGGCCGGCGCCCAGGCCCCGGCCAAGGATCCGTGGGCGGCCGTGGAACGCCCCGCCGAGCCGGCCTGAGCCCCGGTCCGGCCGCGGTCAGGCGGCGGCCAGGCGGGCCGCGCGCTCCTTGGCGGCCTGCTGCAACGGGCCCTCCCGGTAGCGACGCGGCACCGCCGCCAGGGCCAGGCGCAACGCGCGCACGCTCAGGTCCGCCGACAGCGCGGTGGTGGGCAGGCCGAGACCGCCGTACAGCCGGTGGGCCCAGGCCGGCAGCAGCGCCAGCGCGGTGCCGGCGATCCCCAGGTACGCCCAGCGCGGCGGGCCGAGGTGCAGCCCGAGCCTCATCGGCAGGCTGAGCTTCCACGGGATCGGCGGGGCGGTCAGGAAGAGGGCGGTCTCGGCCGCCTCCCTGGTCATCCGCAGCTCGGGGCGGACCCGGCGGTAGTAGTCGGCCACCTCGGCGGCGGTGCCCGGCACGTCGGCCGGGTCCAGCCCGACCAGGGCCGCCGCCCGTCGCTGCTCGGCGTAGTAGCCGTCCACCTCGTCGTCGGTCAGCGCCAGCCCGGCCCGTCGCGCGGTGCTCACGAACGACTCGACCTCGGTGACGTGCACCCAGCGCAGGAGGTCGGGCTCGTCGATCCGGAACCGCTCGCCGGTGAACGGGTCGGTGGCCCGCATCCGGGCGTGCAGCGTGCGCAGCCGCCGGCCGGCGGCCTCCGCCTCGGCGGTGGTGCCGTAGATCGTCGTCGCCACGTACGTGGCGGTGCGGATCAGCCGGCCCCAGGCGTCGGTCTTGTAGTTGCTGTTCTGCGCCACGCCCGCCATGGCGCGGGGGTGCAGGGCCTGGAGGTAGAGCGAACGCAGGCCGGCGACGATCAGGATCGGCTCCTCGTGCACCTTCCACGTGACCGATCCCGGACCGAACAGGCCGAGGTCATCGGAGTCCACCGCCCAAGAGTGCCACGCGCCGGGGCGACCACGCCTCGATGCCGGCGCCGGTGGTCAGTCGTCGGCGGAGCGGCGGGCCTGGCAGGCCGGACACAGCCCCCAGAACGTCACTTCCGCCTCGTCCACCTCGAAGCCGTGCGCGACGTTCGGGTCGAGGCAGGGGGCGTCGCCGGTGGCACAGTCCACGTCGGCGATCTCGCCGCAGCCCCGGCACACCACGTGGTGGTGGTTGTCACCGACCCGGGCCTCGTAGCGGGCGGGGCTGCCGGCCGGCTCGATCCGGCGGGACAGCCCGGCCCGGGAGAGGGCGCCGAGCACGTCGTAGACGGCCTGGGTGGAGACCGAGTCGAGGCGCTCGCGGACCCGGCGGGTGATCTCGTCGACCTCCAGGTGACCGCCGGCGGCGAGCACGTCCAGCACGGCGAGGCGCGGCCGGGTGACCCGCAGGCCCCTCGACCGGAGCAGCTCCTCACCGGTGGACATGCGTCCATGACAGCACGGTGCTCCAGGACCGACAAGCGAGCGTGACCCCGGGTGGCCCGGGCCACAGGTGAACCGGGCCGGCGGCCCGTGCGTGTGTCGATGTACGGAAGCGGGACGGCGGATCATCCCGTCGTACGCTGGCCGCGCGATCCCGTCCACTCGCCGGAGGTGTCGGTGTTCAGGGAAGTCAACGGTCTGCCGGGCCACGTCCTGGTCGTACACGCCGCCGTGGTGCTGGTGCCGCTGCTGGCGTTGCTCTCCGTCGCGTACGGGGTGCTGCCCCGCTGGCGGCCCCGGATGGGCTGGGCGGTGGCGGTCCTCGCCGTGCTCACCCCCATCATCACCTGGGTGGCCACGGAGTCCGGCGAGGAGCTGGAAGAGGTGCTGCGCAGCCGGGGCTACCCGCCGGAGGGCCTGCAGAAGATCCACGAGCACTCCGAGTACGGCGACAAGCTGTTCTGGTTCACCCTCGGACTGGCCGTGGTGGCGCTCCTGCTGCTGCTGGTCACCAGCGGCCTGCCCCGGACCCGCGACCTGCCCCGCTGGCTGCCCCTGGTGCTCACCGGCGTGGTGGTCGTGCTCGCCGTGTTCGCGCTCGTGTACGTCTACCTGACCGGTGACAGCGGCGCCAAGATGGTCTGGAGCGGGATCGTCTGAGCCGGATCCGCCGCCCCGGCGGCCGGCTCAGAAGAGCAGGCGCGAGCAGAGCAGGCAGGTGAGCAGCACCAGCACGACGCCGACGACGGCGCCGATGCCGTAGGTGAGCCGCTGGGCCCGCCCCTCGGCCTGGTCCATGGCGGCCATGTCCTGTGGCGGCAGCCGGCGGGGTGGCGTCGGCTGCACGTGCACCGGTGGCCGCCAGCCGGGCGGCGGCGGGATGGTCGGCGGCGGCCCGGCGTACCCGCCCGGGCCCCAACCGGCGGCCGCGCCGGCCTGCGGGGACCAACCACCCGCCGGGGCGCCCGGCGCGGGCCAACCGCCGGTGGCTCCGGCCTGCCCCCCGGGCGGGCCGCCCGCCGGTGCGGCGTCCTGGCCGGGCCGCGCCCACGGGCTGTCGGTGTGACCGGCGCGCGACCAGGCACTGGCCTCCGGGGTCGAACCAGCGTCGACGGCCGCGTTCCCGCCGGCTGCCGAACCGGGCTGGTCCGTGCCGGCGCCACCGACCGGCTGGCCGGCGGAGCCGGGCTGATCCGTGCCGGGCGCCGGGGCGTTGCCGGCCTGCTGCACCGGCGAGCCGGGCTGGTCCGTGCCGGCCGTCGGGGCCTCGCCGGCCGTCTGGTCCGGGCGTCGCCAGATCTCGTCCTCGGGGCTGCCACCGCTCGGCGTCGTCACGCCGTCCGACGCTACCAACGCGCCGGGCGGTCGGCCGGCCGACGCGGCGGGCCACCGTGCCCCGGCGTGCCCGCCGGGACGGTCGAGCGGTTTCCCTTCCGGCGGTATCCTTGCCGCTCGTGAGCGATCCCGGCATCCGTGTCCCGCGCGGCGACGACGACCGCGTGGTCGACCTCAGCGACGACTTCGTGGTGCTGCCCGAGCAGACCACCGACGACACCGACCGCGGCTGGGGCGAGCGGTCGTCCGGCAACGACGACTGGCTGCTCGCCGAGCGCCCGCCGCACTGGGACTGACGCCGCCGGCCGCGGTCATTCGCGTACCACCACGGCGAAGCGGCTGCCCTCGGGCAGACCGACCGCGCGGTGGGCCTGCTCCGGGCGGAGCGCCAGGTAGAGCGCCGAGGAGCCGTCGACCGCCCCGGCCGCACCCACCACGTCCAGCACCAGTGCCCGCGGGGCGAGCAGGGCCGGCGCGCCGCCGGCCGGCACGACCAGCAGGTCCACCCGGGCGCCCGGGCGGAGCACCGCCAGCGCGGCCGGCTCGGCGAGCCGGATCGGGACCCCGACCGCCCCGGTGGGCAGCGGCAGGGCGGCTGCGGGACGGTCACCGCCGCCCGGCGTGGCCCCACCGGCCGGGGTGGCGGTGGCCGTCACGGGCCGGGTCGCCCCCGGCGGACAGCCGCCCGGAGTGCGCAGAACGGCCGCGGCCAGCCCGAGCAGCACCGCGACCAGCGTCACCCGGAGCAGCGTCCGGC
>NZ_JBSSLX010000280.1:0-6282 GCF_053890995.1 Micromonospora sp. I033
CGGCGGCCAGCACGGGTTCGGCGCGGTGAAGGACAGCCACGGGGTGCTCGGCGGGGGCGCCCAGCGGGCCTGGCGGGTCTGCCGGGCCGCCTCGCGCAGTTCCCGCTTCAGGTCGCGCACCGAGCCGCGTACCTCGGTGCGGATCTCGCCGGCCAGCGCGGAGAGGTCCTCGACGGAGGCGGTGATGTCCGATTCCAGGGTGGCCAGCTCGTCGGCGCGCTGCCGCAGCTCGGCGCGGCCCGTGTCGGTGATCTCGTAGACCTTGCGGCCGCCGGCGGCGGTGTGGCTGACCAGCCCCTCCACCTCCAGCCGTTGCAGCCGGGGGTAGATGGTGCCGGCGCTGGGCGCGTAGAGGCCGAGGAAGCGGTCCTCCAGCAGGCGGATCAGCTCGTAACCGTGCTTCGGCCCGTCGTCGAGCAGCTTGAGCAGGTAGAGCCGGAGCCGCCCGTGACTGAACACGGCGGTCACGGCAGCTCCTCCCGGTCGTCGGCGTCCTCGACGGGACGGGCGAGCAGCGCGATGCTGCCGGAGGTCGCGGACGCCCAGAGCTTACCGGCGCCCCCGCCGAGCACCCCGTGGCTGTCCTTCACCGCGCCGAACCCGTGCTGGCCGCCGCAGACCTGCGGGAAGCCGCTGGTGATCCGGCCCGAGGTGGTGTGCAGGTGGACGGTGAGGTCGCTGTCCTCGCGGACCCGGACCGTGATGCTGCCGGAGATGGCGCTGAGCCGGATCTCGCTGCCCCGCGGGTTGTCCAGGTCGCAGGTGATCGACCCGGAGACGGCGTGTGCGCGCACCCGCTCGGGGGCGCTGTCGGCGAGGATCAGCTCGCCGGAGACGGTCTCCAGGTTGAGGTCGCCGCCGACGCCGAGCGCCTCCACCGGACCCGAGGTGACCTTCGCGGAGGTGTGACCGCGCAGCCCCATGAGGGTGACCTGGCCGGAGGTGACGTCGACGCGGGTGTCCCGGCGCAGGCCGGAGGCGACCAGCGAGCCGTCCACCAGTTGCAGGTCGGCCAGCACGTGGGCGGGCACGGCGATGGAGACCTCGGCCCGGAACCGGCGACCGAGCTGGCCGAGCCACCAGAGCACGCCCGGCCAGCGGGGCGGCCGCTCGTGGGCGACGACGAGCCGGCCGTCGCGCAGCTCGACGATGACCGGCCGGCTGCTGACCCGGGTGACGTCCACCCGGGCCGGCCCGTCGGAGGCGACCACGTTGAGCCGGCCGCTGATGAGTCGGACGTCCAGCCGGGTGACCGGCTCGTCCAGGGTGATCCGTTGCGGACTGTCGACCGTCCAGCTGGCCATGGCGTCCTCCCCTCGGCGACGCGCCGGTCGGCGGCGCGTCGAGTGACGGAAGGAAGCATAACGCGATACATCGCGACTGAACAAGACTGTCGCGACTGTGTCGCGAACGCGTCAGGCCACCAGGTCCAGCCCTGCCTCCGCCCCGACGGGCAGCGCCACCGGCCGGACGATCCGCACGCCGGTCGCCGCGGTTCGCCGCGCGGGCGCGCGCACCGGGGTCAGGTGGATCGCCGACTCGGCCGCCCGGGCCAGCATCCGGCGGTCGGCGCCGGCGGCCGGATGCAGCGCGGCGGCCACGGTCACCGCCACGGTCAGGTCCCGGGCCGCCAGCACCCGGCGGACCGACGCCCCGAGCGTCTCCTCGCCGAGGAAGGCGGGCAGGGTGCTCGGGTCGCCGGCGTACCGGTAACCGAGCCGGAGCGGCACGACCGGCGCGCCGGCGTCCACCGCGGCCTGGAACAGGGCCGGCCGGAAGCCCCGGCCGGGCCGGCAGCCGGCCGCCGCGCCGCACCAGGTCGTGCCCTCCGGGAACACCGCCACCGAGTGCCCGGCCCGCAGCGCGCCGGCCACCCGGCCGACGGTCGCCGGCAGGTCGCGCGGCCGGGACCGGTCCACGAAGACCGTGCCGGCCGCGGCGGCCAGCGGGCCCACCACCGGCCAGCCACGGACCTCCCGCTTGGCCACCATCCGGGCCGGGGAGACCGCGAGCACCGCGAGGACGTCCAGCCACGAGACGTGGTTGGCCACCAGCAGCGCCCGCGGGCGGGGCAGCCGGCCCCGGACCACCAGCCGCACGCCGAGTGCGCGCAGCGTCCCCCGGGCCCAGCCGCGCAGCGCGGCCCGCCGGTCGCGGGCCGGCAGCAGCGGCAGCACCGCGGCCAGGCCGGCCCCGGCCAGCAGCATCCCGAGTACGCCGAGCAGCCGCCCCACCCGGCGCGGCAGCGACACGTCCGGCCTGGCCGGCGCCGGCAGACAGGCCGGCCCGCAGCCCGAGGCGGGACGCCAGAGCCCGTCGCCGTTCACGACGCGGCCCCGCCCAGGAAGTGCCGCAGGTAGCGCGGGTTCATCCGGTCCAGCGAGAACAGCACGTAGAAGTCGGCGCAGCCGAAGTCCGGGTCGTACGCCGGCTCCCCGCAGACCCAGGCGCCGAGCCGCAGGTAGCCGCGGAGCAGCGGCGGGACCAGCGCGCGGCGCTCGGCGGGCGTCAACCCGGGTACGGCGGCCGCCGGCGCCTCGGCGAGCCAGGGCCGGCGGGGCGTCACCCGCAGCGGCGGCGGGGCGAGGTGGCGGGTGGTCACCTGGGACCAGACCTCGGCGACGGCGACCCCGCCGTCCGCCACCGGCACCGAGGCGCAGCCGCCGAGCCACCGGGAGCCGCGCAGGTGCAGGTACCGGGTGATCCCGGCCCACATCAGGTTGATCACGGCGCCGGAGCGGTGGTCCGGGTGCACGCAGGACCGGCCCGCCTCGACCAGGTCGTCGCGGAGCGGGGCCAGCGGGGTCAGGTCGAACTCGCCCTCGGCGTACCGGCGGTCGGTGCGTCCGGGCGGCAGCAGCCGGTAGGTGCCGACCACCTCGTCGGTGCCCTCGCGCAGCACGACCAGGTGGTCGCAGTTGGCGTCGAACTCGTCGGCGTCGAGCCCGGCCGCCCCGGGGTGCAGGGTGGCGCCGAGTTCGCTGGCGAACACCTCGTGGCGCAGGCGTTGCGCGGCCGCGACCAGGGTCGGGTCGTCGGCGATCAGGAGGGTGTATCCGCTGGTCGTGAGGGGTGCGCCAGCGGCGTGCAGAACGGCCATGGGTATCTGTGTAAGGGGCCCGGGTGCCGGCCCCGGGGATGAGGGGTGTCGATCCGGTGAACGCCGGCCGGCGCTCCGGCACACCCCCTCACCTGCGACGGGCCGGGGCCGCCGTGCGAGGCTGCCCGGGCGGACCCCGGCGCCGAGGCCGGCGGTCGGAACCCCGGAGGTGCCACATGATCATCGAGTCGCGTTTCCACGGGCCGGACGGCTCGGGCAACGGCGGCTGGAGCGCCGGGATCTTCGCCGCCGTGGTGGACGACCGGGGCCCGGTGGAGGTCACCCTGCGCCGGCCGCCCCCGCTGGAGACCCCGCTGACCGCGGTCGACGGCGAGGTGCGCGACCCGGACGGCCAGGTGATCGCCCAGGTACGCCGGGTCGAGCCGGTCACCGCCGTGGTCCCGCCGGTGGACCGGGCGACGGCCGAGGCCGCCGCGAAGGCGTACCCCGGTCTGGTGGACCACCCCTTCCCCGGCTGCTACGTCTGCGGGCCGGCGAACCCGGCGGGGCTGCGGATCTTCCCGGGCCGGCTGCCGGACGGGCGGACCGCCGCCCCGTTCCGCGCCCCGGCCGAGGTGGTGCCGGCGACCGTCTGGGCGGCGCTGGACTGCCCCGGCGGCTGGGCGGTGATCGCGCCCGGCCGCCCGTACGTCCTGGGCCGGATCGCCGCCCAGGTCACCGCGCTGCCGCGCCCCGGCGACGAGTGCGTGGTGACGGGGGCGACGGTCGGCGGCGCGGGGCGCAAGGCCGAGGTGCACTCCACCCTGTACGGCCCGGACGGGGCGCTGCTCGGGCAGGCGCGGGCCACCTGGATCGCGCTGCCGCCGGCCTGATCTCTCCTCCCTGGGGATGATCCGCTCCTGCCCCCGGGGGAGGAGGGTGTACGCATCCCGCCTGATTGACCCCCTTGCGCGGGGTTGGAAGGCTGTTGCTCGGCGCCCCCGCAACGGCGCCCCCACAGGCGCGCCCAGAAGCCCGCCGTGGCAGGAGAGGAGAACGATGTCCGACGGGCAGTGGAGCCCCAACGCCGGGACCGGCCAGATCGTGGTGTCCGGACTGACGAAGGTATACAAGAACGTCCGGGCGGTGGACAACCTGTCCTTCACCGTCCAGCCGGGCCGGGTCACCGGCTTCCTCGGCCCGAACGGCGCCGGTAAGACGACCACCCTGCGCATGCTGCTCAACCTGGTCACGCCGACCGCGGGCGAGGCCACCATCGGCGCCCGCCGGTACGCCGACCTGGCCGACCCGCTGCGCACCGTGGGCGCGGTGCTGGAGGCGTCCAGCGCGCACAAGGGCCGCACCGGGATCAACCACCTCCGGGTGATCTGCGCGGCGGCGGGCCTGCCCCGGCAGCGCGCCGACGAGGCGCTCGCCCTGGTCGGGCTGACCCCGGCCGCGAAGCGCAAGTTCAAGGGCTACTCGCTGGGCATGAAGCAGCGGCTCGGGATCGCCGCCGCCATGCTCGGCGACCCGCGGGTGCTGATCCTCGACGAGCCGGCGAACGGCCTGGACCCGGAGGGGATCCGCTGGATGCGCGGCTTCCTCAAGGGGCTGGCCGCCGAGGGGCGGACGGTGCTGGTCTCCAGCCACCTGCTCTCCGAGATGCAACTGCTCGCCGACGACGTGGTGATCATCGCGGCCGGCCGGCTGGTCCGGCAGGGACCGGTCGACCAGGTGATCGGCTCGATGACGCACGGGGCCCGGGTGCGGGTACGCACCCCGCAGGCCGACGAGCTGACCGCGGCGCTGCGCGAGCAGGCGGCCACGGTGGACGCCGACGGGCACGGCGCGCTGCTGGTGACCGGGGCGGACGCGCCGACGGTCGGCCGGGTGGCGCTGGCCGCCAAGGTGGAGCTGCACGAGCTGACCACCGAACGCCCCGACCTGGAAGGTGTCTTCCTGGAGCTGACGGCCGGAAAGGCGGAGATCCGATGAACCTGGTCCGATCCGAGCTGCTCAAGATCCGCACCACCAACACCTGGTGGATCTTCGCGCTGATCACCGTGCCGCTCTGGGCCCTCGCGCTGCTCTTCAACTGGTTGCAGACCGACGCCCTCACCAGCGGGAACATGGGCGAGGTGCCGGCCGACCAGGCCGACCAGGTGCAGGCCGTCTCCAGCGCCGACAGTCTGGCCGCCAACCTCTACACCAACGGCCAGTTCTTCGGGCTGCTCATCGTGATGCTGCTCGGCATCGTGGTGGTGACCAGCGAGTTCTTCCACCAGACGGTGACCACCACGTTCCTCACCGCGCCGCACCGCACCGCGGTGATGCTGGCCAAGCTGGCCGCCGCCGGCGTGCTGGCACTGCTCTTCTGGGTGGGCACCACCCTGCTCAACCTGGTCTTCGCGCCGCTGGTCCTGAACGCGACGGACGTCGGCGCCCAACTGGGCAGTGGCGCGGTCTGGCGGGCGGTGGCCCTCAACGGGCTGGCCTACCTGCTCTGGTCGGTGCTGGGCGTGGGGCTCGGCGTGCTGATCCGCAGCCAGATCGGCGCCACGGTGACCGGCATCCTGCTCTACCTGGGCGGCTCCATCGGCGCGGCCATCGCGATCGGCCTGCTGGCGGCCAGGTTCGGCGACTGGATCAACCAGATCCAGCTGCTCGTGCCGTCGCTGGCGTCGTCGCTGATGGTGAGCGGCGCCGAGATCCCGGGCAACCCGCCCCGCTGGGCGGGGGCAGCCGTGCTGATCGGGTACGCGGTGGTGGCCGGCGTGATCGGCGTGCTGACCATCCGGCGCCGCGACATCTCCTGAGTCGGCAACCCGACACGGCCCCGGCCGGTGACTCCCCGTCACCGACCGGGGCCGTCCGTCGCTTAGCAGGAGCGGACGGGACACGCAGCGTTTGCCGAACTTCTGGCATCTTCTGTGAAACGGACCACCAGCCGGAGGCGAGAATGCCTGCGTCGATCGCACGGCGTAGCCTGGGAGCCGTCTCTCGTGCGTCCCGAAACGGGCACGGGAGCGCCCGCGTGACATTCACAACCGCGTGAAAGAGGCGATTAGCGGCCGTGTCGACCCAGCAGACTTCGCAGGAGAACCCACTGGCGGGTTTCGGCCCGAACGAGTGGATCGTCGAGGAGATGTACCAGCGCTATCTCGCCGACCCCTCGGGGCGTCTCTTTATAACCACTTACGCTGCCCCCGAACAAAGCGGACGAGATCTTTGGGTGTCCG
>NZ_JBSSLX010000281.1:0-6202 GCF_053890995.1 Micromonospora sp. I033
CCGGCACCGGCCGCCCGGTGTGGACTCGCTCGACCGCGCCTGGCGCAGCCCGGTCCGGGGGCCCTGGCTGACCTCGGTGCTCGGTGCCGTGCTGCTGGCCACCCTGCCCCTGGTGATCGTCACCGGGCTGCTCGACTGGATCGCCTACGGGCCCCGGCTCGGCCAGGCATTTCCCCGCGACGTCGGCTGGCTGCACCCGCCGGTGGTCGACTGGCCGACCCGACCCGCCTGGCTGTTCCGGGTGACCCAGGGGCTGCACGTGACGCTCGGCATCGTCCTGCTGCCGGTGGTGCTGGGCAAGCTCTGGTCGGTGGTGCCCAAGCTCTTCGACTGGCCGCCGGCCCGCTCGGCCGCCCAGTTGCTGGAGCGGCTGTCGCTGCTGCTGCTGGTCGGCGGGATCCTCTTCCAGACGGTCACCGGCCTGCTCAACATCCAGTACGCCTACCTGTTCGGCTTCGACTTCTACACCGCCCACTGGTACGGCGCGTGGATCTTCACGGCCGCGCTGGTCACGCACGTGGCGATAAAACTGCCCCGGCTGGTCACCGCGCTGCGCGGGCCCGGTCACGGACGTACCCCGGTGGAGCGGACCCGGCCGGAGCCGGCGGACCCGGACGGCCTGGTGGCCCGGCGGCCCGGGCCGGCGACGATGAGCCGGCGCGGGGTGCTGGCCCTGGTCGGCGGCGGCTCGCTGCTGCTGGCGGCGCTGACCGTCGGGCAGAGCGTCGACGCGCTGCGCCGCACCGCGCTGCTGCTGCCACGTGGCCGGCGGGTCGACGACGGGCCGAACGGCTTCCCGGTCAACCGCAGCGCCGCCGCGGCCGGCGTCACGCCGGAGCAGGCCGGGCCGGGCTGGCGGCTGACCCTGCGCGCCGGGGACCGTGCCGTCGCGCTGGACCGGGGCCGGCTGCTCGCCATGGCGCAGCACACCACCACGCTGCCGATCGCCTGTGTGGAGGGCTGGTCCACCTCGCAGCGCTGGACCGGGGTCCGGCTGCGTGACCTCGCCGCCCTGGTGGGCGCGACCGATCCGGCCGCCGCGCGGGTCCGGTCGCTGGAGCGCGGCGGCCTGTTCAGCCGGGCCGCCCTCCAGGGCAACCAGGTGACCGACGCCGACGCGCTGCTCGCCCTGCGGGTCAACGGCGTCGACCTCAGCCCGGACCACGGCTACCCGGCGCGGATCATCGTGCCCGCGCTGCCCGGGGTGCACTGCACCAAGTGGGTCGAGGAGATCACGTTCGATGGCTGAGTTCCGCCGGGCGTACGGCGCCGCGCCCTGGCACCTCCTGCTGCTGGTCGGGTGCTTCGCGGTCACCGGGTGGATCGCGCTGCGGCTGGCCGGCGAGGCGTCGGCCGGCCGGATGCTGCTCTGGTTCGTCGGCGCGGTCGTCGCACACGACCTGATGCTCTTCCCGGTGTACGCGTCGGTCGACCGGGGGCTGCGCGGGGTGCTCGGGCGGGGCGGCACCCCGTCGCCGCTGAACCACGTCCGGGTCCCGGCGCTCGGCGCCGGGCTGCTGTTCCTGGTCTACCTGCCGGGGATCCTCGGGCTCGGCGGGGACACCTACGCCTCGGCGACCGGCCTGGCGCCCCGGGCGATGCTCGGCCGGTGGCTGGCGGTCAGCGGCGCGCTCTTCGCCGCGAGCGCGCTGCTCTACGCCGCCCGCCGGCTGGCCCGCCGGGCCCGCTGACGGGCGACGGTCACGGGGCGATGCGCAGCCGGCGGATGTGGGCGTCGTCGTAGTCCTCGAACCGGAACCGCAGCCCGGCGAACGGGCTGCCGGGGAAGTCGCCGCTGATGGTGGCGGTCACCACCGTGCCGGCCGGGGTGTCCTCGACGTCGGTGATCTCGTAGGAGACCGGCGGGGTCTCGCGGCGCCACGCGCGGATCTCCGCGATGCCCCGGTGGGTCCTCCCCTCGTCCTCGACGACGGCGTCGTCGGCGAAGAGGGCGAGGTAGGGGTCCTTGTCCGGCTGGCCGGCGAGCGCGAAGTAGCGGCGGACGATGTCGGGTGCGGTGTCCACGGTGTGGCTCCTGGGTGGGTCGCGAAGGGGTTACTGCTAAACTGGAAGTGAGTCACTTCGACCCTAGCACCCACTCGCCGAGGAGCGCGCATGGCCGGCAAGATCCGCCTGGAGGACCGCGAGTGCCCGCTCTCGGCGACGCTCGGCGTGGTGGGCGAGTGGTGGACCCTGCTGATCCTCCACGACGCCTTCGACGGCTACACCCGCTTCGAGCAGTTCCAGGAGAACCTGCGGATCTCCTCCAGCATGCTGACCAGCCGGCTCCGCACGCTCACCGCCAGCGGCCTGCTGGAGCGCCGCCGCTACCAGACCCGTCCCGACCGCCACGAGTACGTCCTCACCGACCTGGGCCGCAGCCTGCGCCCGGTGATCGTCGCGCTCGCCGCCTGGGGCAACTCGCGCCTCGCGCCGGAGCGACGCAGCATGATCCTCGTCGACCGGGAGACCGGCGCCGAGGTCGAGCCGGTCGTGGTGGACCGGGCCACCGGCTGTCCGCTGGACCCGGAGCGGTTCGTCTTCGCCGCCGGGCCCGCGGCGAGTGACACGATGCGCGCCCGGTACGCGGGCACGCTGCCGGCCGCGTGACCGACGGCGTGGCGCCCCGTCCAGCGGGACCCCACGCCGCCGCTCCGGGACCGGCCTACAGCCAGCCCGTCCAGCTGCCGCCCGGGGTGACCTGCCACTTGTAGTGCCACATGTTGTCCGGCCCGTAGACCCCGATGCCGAGGTTGCCGTCGCCGTCCGTGGCGCACCAGACACCACGCCCGGCGGCGATCCGGCCACCCAGGGTCCGCCAGCCACTCCAGTCTCCCGCCGGCTTCAGCTGGAAGTTGTGGTTGACGTCCCCGCCGGCGGCCTTCACGAAGATCTCCAGCCGGCCGTCCTTGTTCCTGTTGCCGCACCAGCTGTCGTAGATGACGCCCTTCAGGCTCTGCTGCGTCGGCCAGGACCCGTTGGGGTTCTGCCACCGGTGCCACAGCTCGCCCGGGTTGGTGTAGGTGTCGAAGGTGCCGACCCAGAAGTTCTCCGGATACCCGTTCAGGTTGTACAGCGTCTGCATCTGGCCGGGCGGGACGGTGTACCAGGCGCCGTTCCACACCTCGCCCGCCTGCGACGCCTGCGACCCGCCCGCCGGCTGGGCGTGCGCCGCGCCCGGCACGGTCAGGGCCAGGACGGTGAACACCGCGGCGGCGATGCTCGTTACCGCTCTCCTCATGCTCGTCTGCTCCTCGCGTCGGTGGCCGGAAGTCCCGGCACCACGACCATGTCAACCGTCGATGCGAGTGGACAGGCTGAGCACCGGCGGTTGGCCGGTGGTTTGCCGGAGAGAACGGTGAACCGGGTGCCCGGCCGGCTCAGGCGCCCGGGCCGATCAGCAGGGCGGCCACGGTGGCCGTGGTGGCGAGCACGGCGAGGGCGGCGCTGGTGGCCACGAACCGGCCCAGCGGCACGGCGACCCCGGCGGCCCGGCAGCGCTCGTACCAGATCAGCGTCGCCAGCGAGGCCCACGGGGTGGCCAGTGGGCCGACGTTGGTGCCGACCAGCAGGGCCAGCAGCTGGGTGTGGTGGTCGGTGGCGATGACCGCCTCGCCGGCCACGTACGCGGGGAGGTTGTTGACCACGTTGGCGAAGAGCGCGCCGACGCCGCCGGCCCGCAGCGCGCCCGCCGCGCCGGGGTCGCCGCCGATCAGGGTGCCCATCAGGGTGTCCAGGCCGTACCGGCCGATGGTCTGCACCACGAGGAACAGCCCGGTCACGAAGACCAGCAGCCGCCACGGCACCAGCGCGAGCCGCAGGCTGCCCCGGGCGCGCAGCGCGAAGCCGGCGACCAGGATCGCGGCGGCCACCCCGGAGGCGAGTCCGATCTCGACCCCGACCAGGATCCCGGCGATGAAGAGCAGGCAGGCGGCGAGCGCGGTGCGGTAGAGCACCCGGTCCGGCGGCACGTGCGGCGGCGGCGGGACGAACGGGTCGGCTCCGGCCCGGGCCGGCCGCCAGTACCACCACCAGAGCAGCAGCATGGTGATCACGATGGCCACGAGCTGCGGCCACCACATCCGGGCCGCCCAGGGCACCGGGTCCAGGCCGATCCGGTCGCTGGCCAGGATGTTGGTCAGGTTGGACACCGGCAGCAGCAGGCTCGCCGTGTTGGCCAGCCAGACCGTGGTCATCGCCAGCGGGGTCGGCGGCACGCCCAGCTTGCGGGCCAGGGCGATCATCACCGGGGTGAGCAGGACGGCCGTGGTGTCCAGGTTGAGCGCGATGGTGGTCACCGAGGCGAACCCGACGCAGAGCCAGAACAGCGCCCGGTAGCTGCCCCGCGCGGTGATCGCCACCCGGGCGGCGAGCGCGTCGAAGACCCCCGCCACCGCGGTCAGCTCGGCCAGCACCACCACCGTGCCGAGGAAGATCAGGATGGGCACGATCCGGCGTACGGTGGCCCCGGCGTCGGCGCGGGGGAGGAGTCCGGTGAGGACGCAGAGGACGCCCACCACGGCCAGCCCCAGGGCGATCCAGTCCAGGACGTGCAGCCGCCCCCAGCGGCTCCGGTCCGGCGCGGCGGACGGCGGCTGGCCCACGCTCTCCACGAGGGATGATCCTCGCACACCCCGGCCCGCCCGGACCGGCCCGACGCGGCAGGCGCAGCGGCTGCCGAGGGTGTCCACGAATTGACCGTCGGTGGCCATAATGACCATGTGGCTGTAGGCGCGCACCCGACCCGGTCCGACCGCCCCATCGACTTCTTCATCAGCTACTCCCCGGCCGACGAGCGCTGGGCGACCTGGCTGGCGTGGGAGTTCGAGGCGGCCGGCTACCGCACCCTGCTCCAGGCGTGGGACTTCGTGGCCGGCACGAACTTCATCGACTTCATGGACCGCGGGGTCCGCGAGGCCGAGGTGGTGGTGGCGGTGCTGTCCGAACGCTACCTGCACTCGACGTACGGGAAACTGGAGTGGCAGGCCGCGTTGCGCGCCGACCCGGACGGCACCGGCAACAAGCTGGTCACCGTGCGGGTCGAGGACTGCCCGATCGACGGCCTGCTCGCCACCATCACCTACGTCGACCTGGTCGGGGTGAACGATGCGGCGCAGGCGCGGGGCCGGGTGCTCGACCGGATCCGGGAGACGCTCGACGGCCGGGCCAAACCGATGCGGCAGCCGGCCTTCCCGCACCATCCCGCCGACCCGGCCGGGGTGCTCGCCGCGTCCGCCAGCGGCGCGCCGGCGCCGCGCCGCGCCCGGCGTACCCCGATCAACCCACCGCCGTTCCCGCCGGCCGCGGCGGCCGTGCCGGCGGCGCGCGGCACCCTGACCGTTCTCCAGGTGGCCGGGCCCCGCTTCGGCCGCGGGGTGATCGAGCCGGGTGCCCCGGTCACCCCCGGCGAGCTGCAGGAACACCTGATGGGCGACCTCACCCTGCTGATGAACGACGGGGTGCCCCGGCCGGACCTGCTGGTGGTGGCCGGCAACCTGACCGAGTCGGGCAGCCCCCGGGAGTTCTCCGACGCGCTGAGCTTCCTCACCGGGCTGCGGGTGCTGCTCGGCCTGGAGCCGCACCGGCTGGTCGTGGTGCCCGGCCCGCGCGACGTCACCATGGCCGCCAGCCGGGCCTACTTCGCCACCTGCGAGGCCGACGACGTCGATCCGCAGCCGCCGTACTGGCCGAAGTGGCGGCACTACGCGCGCCTCTTCGACGAGCTCTACCAGGGCCTCGAGGACCGGATCTTCGACAGCGAGCAGCCATGGACCCTCTTCCCGGTGCCGGACCTGCGGGTGGTGGTGGCCGGGCTGAACTCCACCGTGGCGATCACCCACCGCGAGGAGGACCGGTACGGCTTCCTCGGCGAGGCCCAGTCCACCTGGTTCGCCCAGCGGTTGCGCCACTACCAGCAGTCCGGCTGGCTGCGGCTCGGCGCGATGGCGCACGCCCCGGGCCCGCGCACCCCGTACGCCGACGAGCTGGCCGTGCCCGACCGGGCGTCGCTGCGCGACCGGGGCTCGTTCAACCGCCTGGTCGGCCCGATGCTCAACCTGCTGCTCGCCGACGCGGCCCCCGGCGCCCGGGTCGACCCGGTGGTGCCGCTGGCCACCGCCTCCCGCGACGGCCGTGCCCAGGTGCTCCGGCTCGGCGCCGACGGGATGACCCGCTGGGTGCTCGGCCGCGACGACCGGCACGA
>NZ_JBSSLX010000282.1:0-6172 GCF_053890995.1 Micromonospora sp. I033
GCGGCCGCCGCGCTCGGCGCGCTCGCCGGGGTGGTGCTCGGCCCCGCGTTCTGGGCCGCGTTCGCGGTGGGCGCGCCGCCCCGGCCGGCCCGGCTGGTGCTGGTCGGCGGGCTGGTCGCCGGGGTGACCCTGGCGTTGCTGGGCGCCGGGGCGGGCCAGTCCGGGGCGCAGCTGCCGGCACTGCTCCTGCTGCCGCCGCTCGGCTTCGTGCTGGCCGCGCTGGAGGCCGGGGCCCGGCACGGCGGCCGGCCGGCGGGGCGTGCGCCGGTGCGCTGGCTGGTCGGCCTCGCGCTGGTCGGGCCGCTGGCGTTCACCGATCCGGAGGAGGTCACCGTCCTGCTGGCGACCACCCGCGACGTGCCGTTCTGGGTCGCGGTCGCGACCGGCGTCGCGTTCGCCGTCGCGGTCCTGCTCGCCGTCGGGTACGGCGTGCTGCTCGCCCGGCCCCGCGCCCGCGCGCCCCGGCGCGGGCTGGCCGGGCTGGTCGCCGCGGCCCTGCTCGCCGCCGTGGTCGTCGTCCACGCCGTCCCCGGCCAGCCCGGCCTGCACGGGGAACGGCTGCTGGTGGTGCTCCGCGAGCAGGCCGACCTGGCCGGCATCCCCGCCGGGGCCCCCGGCCGGGCCGGCCGGGACGCCCGGGCGGCCGAGGTCTACCGGCGGCTGGTGGCCACGGCCGAGCGGACCCAGGGCGACCTGCGCCGCGAGCTGACCCGGCTGCGCCTGCACCCGACGCCGTACTACCTGGTCAACGCCATCGAGACGGACGGCGGGCCGGCGGCCCGGGCCTGGCTGGCCGGCCGCCCGGAGGTGGCCCGGGTGCTGGTCAGCCAGCGGCTGCGCCCGTTGCCCGCGGCGGCGCCCCCGACCCGGGGCAGGATGCCGGCACCGACCGGCCCGGCCTGGAACGTCTCGCTCATCGGCGCGGACCGGGTCTGGTCGGAGCTGGGCGTGACCGGCGCCGGGGTGGTGGTGGGCAGCTCGGACTCCGGGGTGGACGGTCGGCACCCGGCGCTGGCGGCCGGCTTCCGGGGCGGCGACGACTCCTGGTACGACCCCTGGGAGCACCGCCGGACGCCGGCCGACCGGGGCGGCCACGGCACGCACACGGTGGGCAGCGCGGTGGGCCGGAACGGGATCGGGGTGGCTCCTGGCGCGAGCTGGGTGGGTTGCGTCAACCTGGACCGCAACCTGGGCAGCCCGGCACGCTACCTGGACTGCCTCCAGTTCATGCTGGCCCCGTTCCCGCCCGGCGGGAACCCGCTCACCGACGGGCGGCCGCAGCGGGCGCCGGACGTGCTGACCAACTCGTGGGGCTGCCCGCCGGTGGAGGGGTGCGACCCGGGGGCGCTGCGTCCCGCGACCGCCGCGCTGGCCGCGGCCGGCATCCTGGTGGTGGCCGCCGCCGGCAACACCGGCCCGTACTGCAGCTCCCTCGCCGACCCGCCGGCACCGTACCCGGACGTGCTCACGGTCGGGGCGGTTGACCGGGCCCGCCGGCTCACCGAGTTCTCCAGCCGCGGGCCGGCGGCCGGGGGCGCCGCGAAGCCGGACCTCGTCGCACCCGGCGCCGGGGTGCCGTCGGCCTTCCCGGGCGGCGGCTACGCCACCCTGGACGGCACCTCGATGGCGACCCCGCAGGTGGCCGGGGTGGTGGCGTTGATGTGGTCGGCCAACCCGGCGCTGGTCGGGGACCTGGAACGGACCCGACGCATCCTGGCGGAGACGGCCACCCCGGCCGTGGCGCCGGCCGACGCGCCCTGCGGCGGCACCCGGAACCTGGTCGGCGCCGGCCTCGTCGACGCGTACGCGGCGGTCCGCGCCGCCCGGGCCGCGGACCTCGGTTAACAACCCTGTCCATTGGCCGGCCGATGGCCTAGGGTCGGCGTCCATGGACGTGGAGATCATCGAGCTGGGTCCGGACCGCCTGCCCGAGGTCGTCGGCCTCTGCCGGCGCGCCCTCGACCTGCCGGAGGACGCCGCCGAGGCGCCGGCGATCGTGGCCACTCTCGCCGACCGCGCGGCGGCCGACCGGACGGTGCTGACCCTCGGCGCGGTCCGCGGCGGCGCGCTGGTCGGGGCACTGGTCGGCTCGCTGTCCGCGGCGGATCCGCGGCTCGGTCACGTCGACCTGATCGCGGTGGCGCCGGAGGAGCGCCGCCAGGGAATCGGCGCGGGGCTGCTGGCCGAGGCGGAGACCCGGCTCGCCGGGCTCGGCGCTGCCGAGCTGCTGCTGGCCGGAAATCCCCCGCACTACGCCTGGCCGGGCATCGACGTGCGCTACACCCCGGCGGTCTGCGCCGCGCTGCGGCTCGGCTACCGGCAGGACCGGACGGGCTGGAACATGACCGCCGACCTGAGCGCGGGCTCGGCGGCGCTGCGCTCCACGGAGGCGGCCGAGCAGCGGCTGGCCGAGCGGGGTGTGACGGTACGCCGGGCCGAGCCGGCGGACCTGCCGGCGCTGTCCGAATTCGCCCGGGCCACCTTCGGCGGCGCCTGGGACGGTGAGCTGGCCGGCTCGGTGGGGCGGCCGGACGCCGGCGCGCACCTGGCCGAGCGGGGCGGCGAGATCCTCGGCTTCGCGGCGTACGGGTCGTCGCGGCCGAGCTGGTTCGGGCCGATGGGCACCGCGCCGGCCGCCGAGGGCTCGGGTATCGGCGGGGTGCTGCTCCGCCGCTGCCTGCGCGACCAGGCGGCGGCGGGCATCGAGGCGGCGCAGATCGGCTGGGTGGGCCCGGTGCCGTTCTACTCGGGGGCGGCCGGCGCGCGGATCGAGCGGGTGTTCTTCCTGTACCGAAAGGCGCTGAACGGACAGAAGTAACTAAAGTTACATAGACGGTAATAACGTCGTTCGGCCTCCTCGGCATCGACCGGCCCCTACGGTCGGTGAATAGAGGAGGCGGGCATGACCACGGACGACGAACGGACCGACGACCAGCCGGCGAGCTGGCGCCCGGTCGGCGAGCTTCCCGGCCAGCTGCCGTTCGACCGGCTCGACTTCGGCGACGCCGAGCAGCTCGCGGAGATGACCGGGGCCGACGGGGCGTCCACCGACGAACCGCGGCAACCGGTGGACGAACCGATCCGGAGCACACCGCCGTACGACCGGGCGCACAAGCGACGCAACCAACGTCGACTGCCGACCTGAGACAGACGGAAAGGGGGCGGACCGCTGACGCGGCCCGCCCCCTTTCGGCGTGCTGGATGGAGCTGGACTCAGAAGTCCATCTCCCCGCCACCCGGGCCAGCCGGGGCGGCCGGGGTCTTCTCCGGCTTGTCCGCCACGACGGCCTCGGTGGTGAGGAACAGCGCGGCGATCGAAGCGGCGTTCTGCAGCGCGGAACGCGTCACCTTGGCCGGGTCGATGATGCCCGCGGCCAGCAGGTCCACGTACTCGCCGGTCGCGGCGTTGAGGCCGTGACCCGGGTCGAGGCTGCGGACACGCTCGACGACGACGCCACCCTCGAGGCCGGCGTTGACGGCGATCTGCCGCAGCGGGGCGTCCAGCGCGATCTTGACGATCTGCGCGCCGGTCGCCTCGTCGCCGGCCAGGTCCAGCTTGTCGAAGGCGGTCTTGCCGGCCTGCACCAGCGCGACGCCACCACCCGGGACGATGCCCTCCTCGACGGCGGCCTTCGCGTTGCGGACGGCGTCCTCGATGCGGTGCTTGCGCTCCTTCAGCTCGACCTCGGTGGCCGCGCCGACCTTGATCACCGCAACACCGCCGGCCAGCTTGGCCAGGCGCTCCTGCAGCTTCTCGCGGTCGTAGTCGGAGTCGCTCTTCTCGATCTCGGCCCGGATCTGGTTGACCCGGCCCTGGATCTGCTCGGCGTCGCCGGCACCGTCGACGATGGTGGTCTCGTCCTTGGTCACCACGACCTTGCGGGCGCGGCCCAGCATGTCGACGCTGACGGCGTCGAGCTTGAGGCCGACCTCCTCGCTGATGACCTGGCCACCGGTGAGGATGGCGATGTCGGTCAGCATGGCCTTGCGGCGGTCACCGAAGCCCGGCGCCTTGACGGCGACCGACTTGAAGGTGCCACGGACCTTGTTGACCACCAGGGTGGCCAGGGCCTCGCCCTCGATGTCCTCGGAGATGATCAGCAGCGGCTTGCTCGACTGCATGACCTTCTCGAGGATCGGGAGCAGGTCCTTCACCGACGAGATCTTGCTGTTGACGATCAGGATGTACGGGTCGTCGAAGACGGCCTCCATACGCTCCGGGTCGGTCATGAAGTAGGCGGAGATGTAGCCCTTGTCGAAGCGCATGCCCTCGGTGAGCTCGAGCTCGAGGCCGAAGGTGTTGCTCTCCTCGACGGTGATGACGCCTTCCTTGCCGACCTTGTCCATCGCCTCGGCGATGATCTCACCGACGCTGGGGTCAGCGGCGGAGATGGAGGCGGTGGAGGCGATCTGCTCCTTGGTCTCCACGTCCTTGGCGAGCTTCAGCAGCTCCTCCGAGACGTTGGCTACGGCGGCCTCGATGCCCCGCTTCAGGGCCATCGGGTTGGCGCCGGCGGCCACGTTGCGCAGACCCTCACGGACCAGGGCCTGGGCCAGGACGGTCGCCGTCGTCGTGCCGTCACCGGCCACGTCGTCGGTCTTCTTGGCGACCTCCTTGACCAGCTCGGCGCCGATCTTCTCGTAGGGGTCCTCGAGCTCGATCTCCTTGGCGATGCTCACACCATCGTTGGTGATGGTGGGGGCACCCCACTTCTTCTCGAGCACGACGTTGCGGCCCTTGGGGCCGAGGGTCACCTTCACGGCGTCGGCGAGCTGGTTCATGCCCCGCTCGAGGCCGCGGCGCGCCTCTTCGTCGAACGCGATCATCTTGGCCATACGGCGTTGTCCTCCTGGACACTCACGGGCCACCCGAGGGTTCCCCGGATGGGCCGTCTGGTGTACGCACCTTGGGGACGTCGCCACCTGGCGACGACGACGTCTCCTCGGTCGGGCCGGACAGCCCGCGACGACCGGCCCCGTGCCACTCCGGCGCCATCTCGACACCGGCGCGGCCGTGGCCCTACCGCCCCGACCATTGGCACTCACCGTACGCGAGTGCCAATGACTTGTTTAGCACTCTCCCTTGCCGAGTGCAAGCACGACCGCCCCGCTCAGCCGAGTTCCGCGGCCAGTCGGGCGGCGTTCACCGGGCCCTCCTGGGCCCGCTGCTCGGCGTAGGCGGCGACCAGCCCGACGAGCTGTGCCAGATAGGCCGGGGTGGCCAGCACCGCGCCCAGCACGGCAAGCGTCACGGCGCCGGCGGCGGTGCCCGGAGCGGCCAGCGGGTCCACCCCGAAGGCGAGCTGGCTGATCACCCCCAGCACGCCGTCCAGCACCGCCGCCGCGATCAGCACGCACATGACCAGCACGACCCGCCCCAGCACCATGCCGAACCGCCGGTGGAACATCTGCCAGGCCCGGCCGATCGGCTCCTGCCGCTCGAACAGGTAGATCGGGCCGAACAGGGCGAACGCGCAGGCCGCGTAGAGGCCGGGCAGGAGACAGAGGCAGGCGCCGACCCCGATCAGCAGCGAGGCCGCGATGGTCCAGCCCCAGAGGCCGAGGGCGCGGCGCAGCCCGTAGCGGAGGGCCGCCCCGACCCCGACCGGCTCGCCGGCCGCCTGGCGGGCGACCACCCAGGTGCCGGCGGCCCAGCCGGTGCTCTGCAGCGGCCCGAAGATCAGGGCCGCGAGAAGCACCACGCCGTAGAAGGCAAAAATGTGCTCGAAGTAGCCGTCGGGCAGCACCGGGGCGCCATCCGGGCCGGTGACCGGCTGGTCGGTCGGCGCGAAGGCGAGCGAGAGGACGGCGATCACCGCCGCCGGGACCGTCTGGGTGAGCAGCATGATCGGCAGGAGCAGCCGCCAGCCGCGCCGCAGCGCGCCCCCGCACCGGCTGAACCAGCCGCCGACGCCGGCATGGGGCGGGGTGACCAGCGGGTCCTGCGGGTCGAGGCCCGGGTGCCAGCCGTACGGCTGACCGGGCAGCGGGTATCCCGGGTGGGCGGCACCCGGCAGCGGGGCGCCGGCCGGCCAGGCCCAGCCCTGCGGCGGCCCGGCCGGATCCGCCGAGGGGTACGAGCCCCAGGGCTGCCCGCCGGGTCCGGGCTGGCCGGGCGCGGCGAACCCGCCGGGGTACGGGTCCCAGGGCTGGCCGGGGGCGGCGAACCCGC
>NZ_JBSSLX010000283.1:0-6084 GCF_053890995.1 Micromonospora sp. I033
TCGGAACCGTGGGCCGCCGGGCTGATCGGCGACGCGGGGCCGACGCCCGGGACAAAGGCGCGGGCCGGGGAAAAGAGAATGGCCCACTGGTCGCGGGACCACCGGGCCGGGGCTGCCCGCCTGGGGCGCCGCCCCGCGGGGCAACCCCACCGAGCCGGCCCCGCCGGCCTGGGCGAACGAGCAGGGCGGGCCCGCCTGGGGCGCCGCACCGACCCCGTCCGGTGAGCAGCCCGCCTGGTCGCAGGCCGGCGAGCCGGGCAGCCGCGGCGCCGCCCCGGTGCCCGCGCCCGCCACCGTGCCGAACGAGTCATGGGCCACCCCGGCCGGGCAGGACGACCCGAACCGGTCCGGCGGGTGGAACCCGGCGACCGGGCAGCAGGACGACGACCCGGGCCGCGCCGGTGGATGGCGCGCGGCGCAGGAGGACAACTCCGGCGGTTGGGCCGTCGGGGCCGCCGCCCAGCAGCAGAACGACCAGCCCGCCTGGGGCCAGCAGAGCGAGCAGGCCGCGCCCGGCTGGTCGCCGGCCGAGCCGACCGCCCGCGCCGCCGCCAAGGTCTCCGTCCCGGGCGCCGTCCGGCCCGAGGGCGCCTGGCCCGCCCAGGAGGAGCAGGGCCGCGCGGGCGGCTGGGAGAACGGCCCGGCCGCCGGCCGGGACGACGACCCGGACCGCTCCGGCGGCTGGGCCGCGGGTCGCTCCGCCGGCGTCGCCGAGGCGCCGCAGCCGTCCGCCTGGGGCGCCCCGGAGGAGCAGCGCCCGGCCGGCGCGTGGAGCGGTGCCGCGTCCGTGCCGCAGCAGCGCGAGCCGGAGCGGGCGGCGGACGAGCCGGGACAGCCAGCCTGGGGTGCCGCCGCGCCGACGCCGGCCGAGGCGCCCGCGCGGGCCAGCGCGTCCGTACCGTCCCCCGACTCGCCGCCCGCCTGGGCCGGCAACCAGGACGACCCGGGGCAGTGGACGCGCGAGCGTCCGGCCGCTCCGGAGGCCGAGCCGTGGGCGCCCGGTGAGGCGTGGGGCCGGGCCGCGGAGGCCCAGCCCGAGCAGTCCGCATCGCCGGGCTGGGAGCCGGCCCGCGCCGAGGACGGGCCGATGTACCAGCCGGCGCCGGGTCCGGGGATCTCCCCGGCCAACGCGGTGCCGCTGCCGCCGCAGGAGCAGCGCGTGCCCGGCGCCGCCCTGGCCGCCGCGCCGCCCGCCGACTACGCGCCGTTCGAGCCGGGCGACCGGAACCCGCAGGCGTACGAGCCGGAGCAGGCCGCCGACGCCGGCTGGGGCACGCCCGCCCCGGCGCACGAGGAACCGCAGTCGCCGGCCGGGCCGGTGGTCCCCGGGCCGCGTACCTCGCCGGAGGCCGGTGCGGGCGGTGCCGTCTCGGCCAGCGCCTCGGTGCCGACGGCCAGCCGGGTCACGCCCCCCGCCGACCAGCCGCTGCCCACCACCGGCGGGCCGGCACCGCAGCCCCGGGTCTACGGCCGGCCCGCCCGTCCCGAGCCGGAGGAGGCGCCCGGGCAGGACGGCCCGCACGGCTTCCCCGAGCCGGGCCCGCAGTCCCGGGCGGACGAGTCGGGCCGCCCGCACGGCTTCGCCGACGCGCCGCCGGTGCACTCGGCCCCGCCCTCCTCGCCCTCCGCCCCGCCGCCGTTCCCGCCCGGCGTGCCGTCCTTCGTGGACCCGCCCGCCAACAACCGGCCGGCCAACGGGGTGCACCCGCACAACGGCGAGCGCCCGGGCGGGCCGCACGACCCGTTCGGGGGCCCCGGCGGGCCGCACGACCCGTTCGGCGCTCCCGGCGGGCACCAGGACCGGTTCGGCCCCCCGCCGAACGGCCACCACGACCCCTTCGGCGGGCCGGGCGGCGCACCCGGCGACCCGTTCGGCGGGGCGGCCGGTGGCCGCGCCTCGGTCGGCGTGCCGGGGCAGGGGCCGATGGGCGAACCGGGCGGCTTCCCGCCCGCGTTCCCGCCGCCGCCCCAGCAGGCCGCGCCGGGCTGGCCGCAGGCGGGTCCGGGTGGCGAACCGGAGCAGGGCCGCTTCGAGGCGTTCAGGCCGGAGGCCGAGCCGAAGACCGAGGCGCCCACGCCGAAGGTGCGCAACGGGCGGGTCCTGGCCGTGGTGCTGATCGCCGCGGTGCTCATCCTCGCCGTGCCGCTCGGCCTGCTCACCCTGCTCGGCAAGATCGGTGGGGACGACAAGCCGGCGGGCTTCGACCCGGCGGTGGGCTCCTGCGTCAAGCAGTCGGGCGCGACCGCGGTGCCGGCCGACTGCGGCGAGCAGGGCGCGTTCACCGTGGTGTCGAGGGTCGACAGCAAGGACAAGTGCGCCGACCCGGCGCAGCCCCAGGTGGTCCTGCCCGGCGACGGCGCCAACCGGGTGCTCTGCCTCAAGCCGGCCGGCCAGTAACAACTCCCGCGACGGCGGGGCCACGGTGATCCGTGGCCCCGCCGTCGTCGTCACTTCTGCCAGTGCGGGTCGCGACCGAGGTAGGCCAGCAGGGCGGCGACCGGGTCGTCGCCGGGCCCGGTGGGCAGCGCGGCGGCGTACGCGAATCCGCGCAGCGGCTCGGCGGTCGCCCGGGCCGCCGGCATGAGCTGCTCGGCCAGCTCGGCGGTGAGCGGCGCCGGCTGCCCGGTGGCCACCGCGACGTCCCAGGCGTGGACCGCGGCGTCCAGCGCGCAGGTGGCGGCGGCGAGCTGCGGGTCCATGGTCGGGACGGGCGGCAGCGGAGTGCGGACGGGCCCGGCCGTGGGGTCGACCCGCGCCCACGTCGCCGCGGCGGCCTCGATCGCGCTCCGCACCACGCTCTGGACGCCCTCGTCGTGACCCCGGGGCGGGTCGAACGGGTTGTACGCCGGCGGGTCGCCGGCTCCGACGTGCGCCGCCCACGCGTGCTGGTCGCCGGCGGCGTGCATCAGCACCTGCCCGACGGTCCACGCGGCGCACGGCGTCGGGTCGTCGAGCCGGTCGGCCGGAACCCCCTCGGTGGCGCGGCGCAGGAGGTCGAGGGCGGTGGTGAGGACGGGGAAGCTCACGGGCCGGTCCTTTCACTGGAACGGAATTCTTTGTTCCGTTCCAGCATAGCAGAACGGAACGATCTGTTCCACCGTTGCCAGGTCCGCATCCGACCAGCAGCCCGCTCAGCGACCGCCACCCTTCACCGCCCCATCGGCCCGGACGCCGACGGCGGTACGGCACGATGGGGGCATGAGCGCACGAGTACGGGCACCTGAGCTGCGCGGCCGGGGCTGGCTGAACACCGGCGGCAAGGCCGTCACCCTGGCCGACCTCCGCGGCAAGATCGTCCTGTTGGACTTCTGGACCTTCTGCTGCATCAACTGCCTGCACGTGCTCGACGAGCTGCGCCCGCTCGAGGAGAAGTACGGCGACGTCCTGGTGGTGATCGGGGTGCACTCGCCGAAGTTCGAGCACGAGAAGGACCCGGTGGCCCTCGCCGCCGCCGTCGAGCGGTACGGCGTGCACCACCCGGTGCTCGACGACCCCGAGATGGACATGTGGCAGCAGTACGCGGCGAAGGCCTGGCCGACCCTGTCGGTGGTCGACCCCGAGGGCTACGTGGTCGCCACCATGGCCGGTGAGGGGCACGCCGAGGGGCTGGCCCGGCTGGTCGACGACCTCATCGCCACCCACGAGGCGAAGGGCACCCTGCACCGGGGCGAGGGCCCGTACGTACCGCCGGCCGAGCCGGAGACCGCGCTGCGCTTCCCCGGCAAGGCTGTGGTGCTCGACGGCGGCAACCTGCTGGTCTCCGACTCGGCCCGGCACTCCCTGGTCGAGCTGGCCCCGGACGGGGAGACGCTGGTCCGCCGGATCGGCACCGGCAGCCGCGGCCACGCCGACGGCCCGGCGGAAGCCGCCTCCTTCTCCGAGCCGCAGGGGCTCTGCCTGCTGCCCCCGCACGTGGCCGAGGTGGCCGGCTACGACCTGGTCGTGGCGGACACCGTCAACCACCTGCTGCGCGGCGTGAAGCTGGAGACCGGCGAGGTGGTCACGGTCGCCGGCACCGGCCGGCAGTGGCGCTCGTCGGTCGACGACCACGCGCACGACGCGCGCTCGGTCGACCTCTCCTCCCCGTGGGACGTCGCCTGGTACGACGACCGGGTCGTCGTCGCCATGGCCGGCATCCACCAGCTCTGGTGGTTCGACCCGACGAAGCGGACCGCCGGCATGTACGCCGGCACCACGGTCGAGGCGCTGCGCGACGGCCCGCTGCCGGACGTCTGGATGGCGCAGCCCTCCGGCCTCTCGGTGTCGGCCGACGGCGCCCGGCTCTGGGTCGCCGACAGCGAGACCAGCGCGATCCGCTACGTGGAGAACGGCGTGATGGGCACCGCCGTCGGGCAGGGCCTGTTCGACTTCGGCCACGTCGACGGCCCGGCCGACCGGGCGCTGCTCCAGCACCCGCTGGGGGTGTGCGCGCTGCCGGACGGCTCGGTGCTGATCGCGGACACCTACAACGGCGCCGTGCGCCGCTTCGACCCGGAGACCGACCAGGTCGCCACGGTGGCCGACGGGTTGGCCGAGCCGAGCGACCTGGTGCTCACCGCCGAGGGCGAGGTGCTGGTGGTCGAGTCGGCCGCGCACCGGCTCACCCGGCTGGCACCGGGGGCGCTGACCGCGGCGGGCGCGAACACCGTGGACGGCCCGCGGCACAAGTTGGAGCGCAAGCCCACCGACGTGGCGGCCGGCGAGCTGACCCTCGACGTGATCTTCACGCCCGCGCCCGGGCAGAAGCTGGACGAGACGTACGGGCCGTCGACCCGGGTGGTGGTCTCGGCGTCCCCGCCGGAGCTGCTGGTCGAGGGGGCCGGGACGACCACCGACCTGTCCCGCCGGCTGGTGCTCAGCGGCGACGTGGCGCAGGGCGTGCTCCAGGTGACCGCCCAGGCCGCCACCTGCGATGCCGACGTCGAGCACGCGGCCTGCCACCTCACCCGGCAGGACTGGGGCGTGCCGGTCCGGGTGGTGGCCGGCGGGGCGACCCGCCTGCCGCTGGTGCTGCGCGGTCTGGACGCCTGACGGGTCGGGCCGCCGGTCAGGCGAACGGGGCGACGACGACCCCGGCGTCGATGAGGGCGGCCCGGACCAGCTCGGCGCAGTGCACCGCGCCCGGGGTGTCGCCGTGCAGGCAGATCGACTCGACCGGGCAGGGCACCACACTGCCGTCGACCGCGACCACGGTCCGCTCGGTGGCCATCCGGACCGCCCGGGCGGCCACCTGGTCGGGGTCCTCGACCAGCGCGTTCGCGGCGCTCCGGGGCACCAGCTGCCCGTTGGGCAGGTAGTTCCGGTCGGCGAAGCCCTCGGCGACCACCCGCAGGCCGGCACCGACGGCGAGCTGGGCGAGCACCGAGCCGGGCGGGCAGAGCACCGGCAGCTCGTGGTCGTACCCGCTGACCGCGGCGACCAGCGCGGCGGCCTGGGCCTCGTCGCAGGCGGCCGCGTGGTAGAGGGCCCCGTGCGGCTTGAGGTAGCGCACCCGGGTGCCGGTCAGCCGGCAGAAGGCGTCCAGCGCGCCGAGCTGGTAGATCGTCTCGTCGCGCAGGGTGGCGAAGTCGTAGGCGATGTGCCGCCGGCCGAAGCCCGCGAGGTCCCGGTAGCCGACCTGGGCGCCGACGGCGACCCCGCGCCGGGCGGCGCCCGCGCAGACCCGGTGCATGGTGGACGCGTCACCGCCGTGGAAGCCGCAGGCGACGTTGGCGGAGGTGACCAGCCCCAGCAGCGCCTCGTCGTCGCCGAGCCGCCAGATGCCGAATCCCTCACCGAGGTCAGCGTTGAGGTCCATGGAACGTCACCGTAGTGCCTGGGCGGGCCTGCGCGAGCGGGGTCACGTCGTCCACCACCCCGATGACCGGGTATCCGCCGGTGGTGGGGTGGTCCGCCAGGAAGATCAGCGGTTGGCCGTCCGGCGGCACCTGCACGGCGCCCAGGACGAGGCCCTCGCTGGGCAGCTCACCCGCCACCGCGCGGGGCAGGGCCGCGCCGACCAGTCGCGCGCCGACCCGGTTGCTGGCCGGGCTGACCGCGTACGCGGTGCGGAGCAGCAGGTCGAGGGCGGCGGGGGTGAACCA
>NZ_JBSSLX010000284.1:0-6076 GCF_053890995.1 Micromonospora sp. I033
GGGGCCAGCACGGCACCGATCACCGGGGCGTTGACCTGCTCGAACTGCTGGAGCGCGGCGGTGATCTCGCCGCTGCGGGTCCGCCCGGTCTCGGCCACCACGATCACCGCGTCGACGTGCCGGCCCAGCGCCTGGGCCTCCACGGCGAGGGTCGGCTGGGCGGTCTCGATCAGCACGTGGTCGAAGCGCGCGGACAGCTCGCGCAGGATCTCCAGCAGGCCGGAGACCGGCAGCTCGACCTCGGCGTCGAGGTCGCCCGGGACGAGCACCCGGAGCTGGCCGAGGCCCGGCACCGGGGCCAGCGCCTTGAGCGCCGGCACGTCCCGGCGGAGCACCGAGGCCAGGCTGTGCCGCCCCTCGGCCACGCCGGTGATGGCGCTCAGCACCGAGTCCGGCTTGGTGGTGAGCAGCGCGACCTGCTGGCCGGTGCGGGCGTACGCGGCGGCCAGGTTGGCCGCCACGAACCCGGCGGCGCTGCCGGCCGAGCCGTCGCAGAGCAGCAGTTGGCGCCCGCGACCGGCCTGCGCCGGCTCGGGCACCGCGGAGAGCAGCACGTTACGCAGCCGGCCCAGCTCACGGGAGATCTTGTGGGTGGCGGGCAGCACGGCCAGCGAGGGGGTGCGGGCCGGCAGCTCCAGCAGCAGCGGCAGGCCGACCCGGTCGGAGATGTCCCGCCCGCGCCGGATCCGGGTGTCCAGCCGGTCCAGCACCAGGGCCAGCACGATGCCGAGCAGCAGGCCGGCACCCATGCCGCTGGCCAGGTTCAGGGTGCGGTTCGGCGAGCTGGGGCTCTCCGGCAGCCGGGCGTCCGAGATGATCTCGCCCGGGTCGCTGTCGGCGGAGAGCAGCGGGCTGAGCCGGTTGTTCAGCGAGGTGAGCTGGTTGGTCAGCACGTTGCGGTCGGCCTCGGCGCGCTCCCGCTCCGGGCTGTTGGCCGGCGCCGCGGCGATCCGCCCGGCGACCGCGCTGAGCTGCTTGTTGACGTCGGTGATCTGCTGCTTGAGCGCGGTGATCTCGTTCTCCAGCGCCTTCTGCGCGGTGGCCTTGCGCAGGTCGAGGTAGGCCTGGGCGAAGGCGTGCGACCCGGACTGCGCCTGGGCGGGGCTGTCCGCCTCGTAGGCCACCTGGAGGATCTGGCTGTTCGGCGGGACGGTGACGGTCACCGACTTCACCAGCTGGTCGGCCCCGGTGCCGACCTTCATCAGGCCCTTGGCCCGCTCGGCCACGACCAGCGAGCGGATCACCTGCGCCTCGGTGTCGAGGTTGACCTTGGCGTTGGGGTTGTTCTCCGCGCCGGCGCTGAGCGGGCGCACCAGCAGCGACGTGCTCGACGTGTAGCGCGCGTGCTGGAGCTGGCTCACCGCCAGGCCACCGGCCAGGCCGAGGAGCGCGGCGAGGAGCAGGATCCACCAACGGCGGCGCAGCCAGCCCAGGTAGGCCATCAGCGCAAGACCGTCGGAGTCGCTCTCGGCCAAATGGGGTGAGGGCATCAGAGTCTGTCGCTCCCTTTCGACCGAGCCGGGCAGTCCACGGCACAGCTGGACCTGACCGTGACCTTGAGTGTCCCCGATCCGAACGATGAGGGAAAGTCTGCTCCCGTTCCGGTAAGCCTGCCCAGGTGTAGGCAGCCCGCGTAGATATGGCCGATCGGCGCTGGCCATTCGGCGGGTTTCCCGGTGTTGGGCCCGACCTGCCCCCGGAGGTCGGCGTCGCCGCCGGCCCTCGTGCGGAGCGGTGACGGAATCCTGACACATTCCGGCCGGTGCGGTTGGCCCGGCCCGTCGTGGCGGTCGTACCCCGGCTGACCTCGGCCGTCGCGCGCCCTGCCGGATCCCGTCCACGGGATTCGCGGGGTGACCCGACCGGTCGGTGGGGATCCGTCCAACGGCCCCTTCAGTTGTCCACCCCCGCGCCAGTAGGTTGTCATGGCGCGTCCGAGGGTCATTCGCGAGAATCCGGGCGCGGTCGCGGCGTACGGGGAGGAATGTTTGGTGAGCGGGTCAACCGATGACTCGGGTCAGGTCCTGCTGGTCGGCTCCAGTGGCGGGCATCTCGCCCAGCTCCTGGCGCTGGAGCCCTGGTACCGGGAGCGGCGTCGGGCGTGGGTCACCTTCGACACCCCGGACGCCCGCTCGCTGCTCGCCGGCGAGGACGTGGTCTGGGCCCACCACCCGACCACCCGGAACGTCCGGAACCTGGTCCGCAACGCCTTCCTCGCGCTGAAGGTGATCCGCCGGCGCCGGGTCGACGCGGTGGTCACCACCGGCGCCGGGGTCGCCCTGCCCTTCGTGGTCGCGGCGCGGCTGCGCCGGATCCCGACGGTCTACATCGAGGTCTACGACCGGATCGACAGCGCGACGCTGACCGCCCGGCTCTGCCGCCCCTTCCTCTCCGCGATGCTCGTGCAGTGGGAGGAGCAGCGCCGCATGTACCCGGAGGCGACCGTCGTGGGGAACCTCCTGTGACCGTTCATCTGCCGCGGCAGCGCGACGGCCGCTCGGTGCCGTTCGTGCTGGTCGTCGTCGGCACCGACGTGCACCGGTTCGACCGGCTGGTGGGCTGGCTGGAGCGGTGGCACGCCGACCGGCCCGGCGTCCGGCTCGTCCTCCAGTACGGGCACAGCCGCCCGCCGGCGCTGCCCGAGGCCACCCCGTTCCTCGGTCACGAGGAGCTCCAGCGGGCGATGGCCGACGCCACGCTCGTGGTGAGCCACGGCGGCCCGGCCACCATCACCGAGGCCCGGCGCACCGGCCACCTGCCGATCGTGGTGCCCCGCGACCCGACCCACGACGAGCACGTCGACAACCACCAGCAGCTCTTCTCCCGCCGGCTGGGCGCGGCCGGCATGGTCCGGCTCTGCGAGTCCGAGGCCGACCTGGTCGCCGCCCTCGACGAGGGGCTGGCCGACCCGGCCCGGTTCGTCCTGGCCGCCGACCCGGGCCGGCCCGACCCGCGCGCCGAGGCGGTGGCCCGGGTCGGCGCGGTGATCGACGACCTGGTGGCCCGCCGGGTACGCCAGCGCGCCGGCGGGCGGCGCCCGTGAGCGCCCCAGAGCCGGCCGAGCCCCGCGTCCTCTTCGTCGGTGGCCTCGGCCGCAGCGGCTCCACCCTGCTGGAGCTGCTGCTGGCGCAGAGTGCCGACGTGTGCGCGGTCGGTGAGGTGGTGCACCTCTGGGAGCGGGCGCTCGGCGCCGACGAGCGGTGCGGCTGCGGCGAACGCTTCACCGCCTGCCCGTTCTGGCGGCAGGTGGGCGAGCACGCCTTCGGCGGCTGGTCCGCCGTCGACCGGGAGGACGTGCTGGCGCTCAAGGACCGGGTCGACCGGACCCGGCACATCCCGCGCCTGGCGAAGAACTCGCTCTCCGCGGAGCAGCTCGCGGACGTCCGCCGCTACGCCGACCTCTACACCCGCATCTACCGGGCCGCTCTCGCGGCGACCGGCGCCCGCGTGGTGGTCGACTCCAGCAAGCACGCCTCACTCGCCTTCGCGCTGCGCTGGGCCGAGGGGCTCGACCTGCGGGTGCTGCACCTGGTCCGGGACAGCCGGGCGGTGGCCTACTCCTGGGGCAAGCAGGTGCGCCGGCCCGAGGTGGTCGACGGCGAGGACTTCATGCCGACCTTCTCGCCGTTCGAGGTGAGCAAGCTGTGGACCGCGCAGAACGCCGCCTTCCACCTGCTCGCCGCCCGGGCGCAGGTGCTGCGGCTGCGCTACGAGGACTTCACCGCCGACCCGGCCGGCACGGTCCGGCGGCTGCGCGAGTTCGCCGGCCTGCCGGACGACCCCGAGGCGCTGCGCATCCTCACGGACCCGCCAGCCGCCCCGTTCCGGGCGCACAGCATCGCGGGCAATCCGCTGCGGTTCAGCGGCGGGCCGTTGACCGTGCGGCGGGACGAGGCGTGGCGGAACCGCCTGCCGCGCCGCAGCCGGGCCGTGGTCAGCCTGGCCACGCTCCCCTTCCGAGTCCGCTACGGCTACCTGGGCCAGCGGGGATCCGACGAGTCCGTGGAGAAAGCATGAGTGGGCCGAGCATCTCGGTCGTCGTACCGACGCGGGACCGTCCGGAGCTGCTGCGCGCGGCGCTCGACGCGATCCTCACCCAGGCGCACCCCGGCCTGATCGAGGCCATCGTGGTCTACGACCAGTCCGAGCCGGACCGGTCGCTGGAGCTGGACCGGGGCGACCGGCGGGTCCGGGTCATCACCAACACCCGCAGCCCCGGGCTGGCCGGGGCGCGCAACACCGGCATCGAGGCGGCCACCGGTGACCTGGTCGCGTTCTGCGACGACGACGACGAGTGGCTGCCGGGCAAGCTCGCCGCCCAGCTCGGCGCGCTCGACGTGCACCCGGACGGCGCCCTGGTCAGCTGCGGCATCCGGGTCAGCTACGACGACCGGACGGTGGACCGCTCGCTGGACCGTTCCCGGGTGTCGCTGGAGGCGCTGCTCCGCGACCGCCTCACCGAGCTGCACCCGTCCACCTTCCTGATCCGCCGGGCCGCCCTGCTCGACGCGATCGGGCTGGTCGACGAGCAGATCCCGGGCAGCTACGCGGAGGACTACGAGTTCCTGCTCCGGGCCGCCCGGTACGCCCCGCTGGTCAATGTGGAGAGCCCGTACGTGCTGGTCCGCTGGCACAAGCGGTCGTACTTCGCGCAGCGCTGGGAGACCATCTCGACCGCGTTGCAGTGGCTGCTGCGCCGCTACCCGGAGTTCGCCACGGTGCCGCACGGCGAGGCGCGGGTGGCCGGGCAGATCGCCTTCGCCCAGGCGGCCATGGGCAACCGGCGGGACGCGGTGCGCTGGGCCCGCCGCACCCTGGCCCGCAACCCCCGGGAGCCGCGCGCCTACCTGGCACTGGCGGTGGCGAGCCGCGCCGTGCAGGCCGACCGGGTGCTGCGCACCCTGCACAAGCGCGGCCGGGGCATCTGAGCCGTACGCAGAACGGGCGGGCGACCATCCGGTCGCCCGCCCGTTCCCGCGCGTGGGGTCAGGCCACGCAGAAGGACTTCCAGGCCTGGATGCTCGGCTGGTCGAGCAGCCGGAAGTCACCCTGGCTGACCACCTGGTTGTAGTAGGCGACGAACTCCGGCCGCTGGCCGTTGAGGAAGCCGGTCATCGAGCGGATCCAGGTCGCCCGGCCGCTGCCCGAGTCGCCCGGCACCAGGTCGCTGCCGGTCTCCGCGACGCCCCACGGCTTGCCCAGCGCCTTGGACTTGCTGATCATCTCGCCGTAGATCTCCTGTGGCGAGGCGTAGCGCTTCCACTTGGCGCCCCAGTTGTAGCAGTCCCAACCGAGCGTCTCGATCACGTCGCCGCCTGGGTAGAAGGCGTCGAAGCTGCGCCCGGACTTCGGGTCGAGCGTCCAACACATGAGGATCAGCGTGTTGATCAGCTTGGGGTTGTTCGCCCGGTTCGCCAGCCCGGCGACCCGCTTCCAGGCCGTCCGGTAGGCCGCCGTGGTGAACGCGCCGCGCTCGACGTCGTCCTCCGGCTCGTGGAAGTACGACCAGTACACGTTGTGCTCGCGGGGGATCGAGGCGAACCAGGAGGCGAGCCAGGAGTCGTGCTTGCCAGAGTTGATCTCCTGCGGGGAGGCCTTGAAGGAGACCACCACGGTCCGGTCCACCACGTCGGCCCGGCTGCCGTTCCAGGCCGGCGGCAGGCCGGGGAAGAAGACCCGGGCCATCCGCAGCTTGCCGAAGGTCCGGTCGGAGCGGCTCAGCGCCTGCCCGAACGTCTCCCCGTTCTGCACGCCGATCGACGCGCCGGGCAGGGTCAGCCGGGTGCCGGTGAAGCCCGGGGTCGAGCCGGCGGAGGTCGACGGCGACACGGCCGGCTTGCCGCCGAGGCCCTGTGCGGCGCTCGGGGTGGGGGCGCCGGGCGTGGCCGCGGCGCTCGGGCCGGCCGACTGCGCCGGTCCGCCGGTCTGCGGCGTCTCGCCGGCCTGCGGGGTCGGGTCGGGCCGGAGGGCTGCGACGGCGGCGCCGCCGCCCGCGACGGCGAGGACGAGGGCAGTGGCCAGGGCGACCCGCCAGCGCCGCCGGGCACCCCCGGGCGGCGTCGGGGTCGGCGCGACC
>NZ_JBSSLX010000285.1:0-6042 GCF_053890995.1 Micromonospora sp. I033
CGGAGCAGCCGTCCGGGAGGCGGCCGGGCGGCTGCGGCGGGGCTCGCTGCCGGTGGTGGAGGCGACCCTGGCGGCCACCGTCGCGTGGATCCTGGCCACCCGGCTGGTCGGCCACCCGCAGCCGTTCTTCGCCCCGGCCGCCGCGTTGATCGTGCTCGGCCAGGCCCGGGGCCAGCGGATACGCCGGGCCGTCGAGGTGGTGCTCGGCGTCGCGGCCGGCGTGCTCGTCGCCGACCTCGTGGTGCAGGCGCTCGGCCCGCGCACCACCTGGACGGTGCTCACCGTCATCCTGCTCACCGTCGCCCTGGCCGTGGCGATCGGCGCCAGCTCGGTGACCGTGGTGCAGGCCGCCGTCTCCGCGCTCTACCTTGTGGTGGTGTCCCCGCCGACCGAGTCGCTGGTCCCGTTCCGGTTCGTCGACGCGCTGATCGGCGGCGCGGTGGCCGTGGTGGCCAGCCAGCTCGTCGACGCCCGCCGGCCGCTCGCCCCGCTGGTCAGCGAGTTCCGGCACACCTTCGAGGAGCTGGCCGGGGTGCTCGGTGAGGTCGCCGAGGCACTCGACCGGGGCGACGACGCGGCGGCGCTGGCCGCCCTCGAACGGGCGCGGCACGCCGACGCGGGGGTGGAGCGGCTGCGCGGCGCGGTGCAGGCCGCCGGCGAGGCGCTGCGGCTCAACGTGCGCCGCCGCCGGCACCTGGGCCGGCTGCGCTCCGTGGAGGGCTCGATCCGGCAGATCGACTACGCCGTCCGCAACGTGCGGGTGCTCGCCCGCGCCGCGGTCACCCTCACCCGCGGCCCGGCGCCGGTCCCGGCCGAACTGGGCGGCGCCGTACGGACCCTCGCCGAGGCGGTGCGCTCGGCCGGCGACGCGGTCGTCGCCGACCTGGCCGGGCAGGAGGCCGTCGCCGACACCCACGCCGAGCGGGTCGAGGTCGCCGCGCTGGCGGCGGTCCGGTCGGCCGGTGCGCTGTTCACCCCCGGCCAGACCCTGCCGCTCGCCATGATCATCGGGCAGGTCCGGTCCACCGCGATCGACCTGCTGCGCGGCGTCCGGGGCGACGACGACGCTACCGTGCTCACCCGGGTCGACGCGGCGGTCACCGGGCCGGGGCACTGACCCGGCTCAGCCCACCAGCCAGTCCACCGCCCGCCGCCGGATCTCCGCCGGCACCTCGTGCCCGCCGGTGAACTCGGCGTACTCGGCGGCGTAGCCGAGGCTGTGCAGGCGGGGCACCAGCCGCCGGCTGCACACGTCGACCGGCAGCACCCGGTCGTCGGTGCCGTGCGACACGAACAGCCGGGGCCGGCCGTGGGTGACCAGCGGCGCGGCGAAGCCGGGCGAGAAGGCCAGCACCGCGTCGACCAGGTCGCCGTTGGTCAGGCCCAGCGAGAGGGCGTACGAGGCCCCGTCGGAGAACCCGCCGACCGTCACCCCGCTCACCGGGTACGCGCGCAGCGTCGCGGCCAGCAGCGCGTCGATCCGGGCCACGTCCGGGCCGTACCCCTCGGCGATCAGGTCCCAGGTGCTCGCCACGGCCTGCGGGGCGAGCAGCAGCAGCCGGTGCGCGTCGGCCAGCGGCAGCAGCAGGTCGAGGCCCTGCCGGGCCGAGCCGCCCGCGCCGTGCAGCAGCAGCACCAGCCGGTACGGCCCGGCGCCGCCGGTCGGCACGTGGCGCAACGCGGGCGGCCCGCCCGCCGGGTCGGGAACCTCGGCCGGACCGGTCGGGCCGGGTGCGCCCACGGTGGTGGGGCGGGCGGTCAGCCGGCCGTGCCGGTACCCCTCCTCGGGCTGCCGGTGCGGCGGCGCGGGTTCGGTCACCTCGCCCCCCTGTCGTCGGTCGGGTCGGGCGGCGGATACCCGGCTGCCGGCGGCTCAACCGCCCGACGGCCTCAGGCGCTCTCCCGGGCCACGAGCATGGAGGGGAACGCGGTCACCGGGGGCACCGGCCGGCCGTCGAGCACCGCGGTCGCCGCCGCGGTGGCGATTCGGGCCACCGGGTGGGTGGCCGTGGTGAGCGCCGGGCTGCTGACCGCCGCGTACGGGATGTCGTCGAAGCCGGCCACCGCCACGTCGTGCGGCACCCGGACCCCGCGCCCGCGCAGCGCGGCGATCACGCCCAGCGCGGTGGCGTCGCTGGCCGCGTAGACGGCGTCGGTGTCCGGCCAGCGGGTCAGCGCCTCCAGCGCCGCCCGGCCGCCCCGCGCGGCGGTGAAGTCGCCGGTGACGAGCCGCACCGGCAGCCCGGCCGCCCGCATCAGCCCCTGGTACGCGGTCACCGACCGCTCGGCGCAGCTCAGCCAGCGCGGGCCGGTGACCATGGCGATCCGGCGGCGGCCGCCGGCGTACAGGTGGCGCAGCACCGCGTCGGCGCCGGCGGCGTTGTCCACGTCGAAGGAGGGGACGGCCGGGGAGCCGGTGCCGATCGAGACGACCCGCCCGCGCAGCCCGGCGGGGACCGCGTCGAGCACCCGCGCGGTGGTGTTGACCAGCAGCACGCCGCAGACGCTCCGGTCGTCGCCGAGCCGGCGCAGCCCGGCCGGGGCGTCCAGCGGCAGCCACTCCAGGGCCACCCCGACCCCGTGCGGGGCGCACACCCGGGCCGCCGCGCCCACCAGCCGGTCCACGTACGGGTCGTCCAGCACGGTGGCGTCGGTGCCGGCGACGGCCACGACGAGGCGTACCCCGGCGCCCCGGACCAGCGCGCGGGCCGTGGTGTTCGGCACGTAGCCGAGCCGGTCCGCGGCGGCGCCGACCCGGTCCCGGGCGTCCACCGACGCGAACCCGTAGCCGCCGAGCACCCGGGACGCGGTGGCCCGGGAGACCCCGGCCGCGCGGGCCACGTCGTCGAGGGTCACCGGGCGGCTGGTCGGCGTGTCCATGTCTGGTCCTCCCCGTGGCGGCCGTTCTGTCGGCATCATGCCCGGTCGGGACCGGCCGGGGTAAGGGGTGGGAGCGTTTGTGGTGGTAGCGCTCTCAGGTGTGCGATGGTCGTCGGACGCACTTGGGGGAGAGGACGACACCACGGTGAGCAGCACCATCGACGCGCCGGGCGAGGCCCGCGCGATGACCCCGCGGGCGGTCCTGGCCGCCCGCAACGGCGTGGCGGTCGTGTTCGCCCTCAACGGGCTGGCGGTGGCCACCTGGTTCGCCCGGGTGCCCGCGATCCGCGAGGCGCTCGGGCTCAGCGCCGGGCGGCTCGGCCTGCTGCTGCTGGCCATGTCGGCCGGCGCGCTGGTGGCCATGTCCACCGCCGGACTGGTCACCCTGCGGCTCGGCCCGGCCCGCACCGTGGTGGGCTCGACCGTGCTGGTCGCGCTCGGCCTGACGGTCGCCGGCCTCTCCGCCAGCCTGGCCGGCTCGCTGCTCGGCGTCGTGGTCGGGCTCTTCGCCGTGGGCTACGGCTCCGGCACCTGCGACGTGGCGATGAACGTCGAGGGCGCGGCGGTGGAGAAGCGGCTCGGCCGGACGATCATGCCCCGGTTCCACGCCGCCTGGAGTCTCGGCTCGGTCGCCGGGGCCGGGATCGGTGCCGGGGCGGCCCGGCTGGGTGTGCCCGTCGGCTGGCACCTGCCCGTGATCGCGGCGCTGGTCCTGGCCGGCACGCTGCTCGGCGCCCGCGCCTTCCTGCCCGCACCGGCCGAGACGGCCGACTCGGCCGACCCGGCCGCACACCGGCGCGCGCTGCTCGCCACCTGGCGGGAGCCGCGCACCCTGCTCATCGGCCTGTTCGTGCTGGTGATGGCGTTCACCGAGGGCAGCGCGAACGACTGGTTGGCGGTGGCCTTCGTCGACGGGTACGGGGTGAGCGAGGCGGCCGGCGCCGCCGTCTTCGGGGTCTTCGTGGTCGGCATGACCCTCGGCCGCACCGCCGGCACCGTGGCGATCGACAGGTGGGGCCGGGTGCCGGTGCTGTTCGGCACGATCGCGCTGGCCGCCACCGGGGCCACGTGCGCCGTGCTCGCCGGCTCCGGGCCGCTCGCCGTGGTCGGCGTGGCGCTGTGGGGCATCGGGGCGTCGCTCGGCTTCCCGGTCGGGATGAGCGCCGCGGCCGACGACGAGGACCGGGCGCCGACCCGGGTCAGCGTGGTCGCCATGATCGGCTACACCGCCTTCCTCGCCGGCCCGCCGCTGCTCGGCTTCCTCGGGGACCGGCTGGGCATCCTGCACGCCCTCGGCGTCGTGCCGCTCCTGCTGCTGCCCATCCTCGCCCTGGTCCCGGTGCTGCGCCCGCCGGCCCGCTGACCCGGCGGGGCGGCACCGCGGGCACGCCCCGGACCGCCAGCGGACGTCCACCCGCCTCCCAGCCGGTTGACAGGAACCGGTGCTGCACTGGAGGGGACGCCGAGGAGAGGAGGCGGGCATGGGCTGGTTCAGCCGCCGGGCCACCGACCCGACGACCCCGACGAAGCTCGACCGGGAGGCGAACCGGGACGACCTGGCCGCGCTGGAGGCCTTCGTGACCAGCCGGCGCGGGGTGGAGTTCTACCTGGAACCGGAGACCACCGCCACCGACACCACCGTGGTGGCCATCGCCCACGACGGGGAGTGGATCCGCCGCCGCACCGGCTCGCCCCGGGCCGCCGCGAAGATCGCCCGGAAGCACGCGGTCCCGCTCTACGAGGCCGCCCGCACCGGCTACCCGGAGCGGATGCGGGCCTGGAACCGGGCCCACCCGGAGCGCCGCGCCCGCTGACCTTCGCGAGGGTCAGCCGGCGGTCAGTGCGGCCCGTGCCTCGGCCAGCCGCAGCGGTTTGTCGTGCGCGGAGACGTACCAGGCGACGTCGTCGTCGAGCAGGCTCGCCGCCAGCGCCAGGTCGGGCGCGTCCTCGGGCGTCCGGAGATGCGCGGGCGGCGGGTACCAGCAGTCGCCGAGCAGCAGCACCCCGGAATCCGGCACCCGCACCACCGCGGAGTCCGGGGCGTGCCGCCCGCCCACGTGCCGGACCACCACGCCGGTGGGCAGGGTCAGCTCGTCGGCGAAGGTGCGGGTCGGCGGGAGCACCGCGAACCCGTCCCAGGAGTCGACCGCCAGGGCCCGGGCCCGGAAACTGTGCCCGAGGCGCGGGTTCTCGCGGACCTGCTCGCGCAGGTAGCGGTGGCTCCACGGCCGGGCCGCCTCGGCGCGCAGCAGGGCCACCCCCGACTCGTGCCCGACGATCTCCACACCCGGCCAGGCGCAGGCACCCCAGACGTGGTCCCAGTGGTGGTGGGTGTAGACCAGCCAGCGTGGCTCCGGCAGCCCCGCCGCCGCCAGCGCGGCTCGGATCTCCCGGGCGTGGGCGGGGCTCTGGCCCGCGTCGACGATCACACTTCCGCGGTCGTCGGCGACCACCGCCACGGTGGGGCGGACCGCGAGCGGGTCGGGATCGCCGGGGAACAACCAGACCCGACCGGCGAGGTGTCGCAGCGCCACCGGCAATTCCTCCCGTTCCGCGGCACGTGATCAACAGTTTCCCGCGATGCTATCGGCCGGGTGCCGCTCCGGTTGCCCCGGCTGCGCCGACGCGGTTCTCCGGACGCGGACGGGTGCCCGCCGGGAACGCCCGTCGCACCTCGCCGGAATAGCCAGCACCCATCGATCAGCGCCATTCCAACCAGGGGAAGCCGCATCGATCGTTGCGGATGCCGTCGGCGGGGGCGGCAGGCGGGGGACCCGGCGTTGACCCACGCCGGGCGGCTGTGGCAGCATTCGCGGCCTGACGGCAGTGAAGGAAGCCGGTGCGATTCCGGCGCGGTCCCGCCACTGTCACCGGGGAGCGATCCCCCCTCGTGAGTCACGGCCGTGCGTGCGCGGTTGGAAGGCCGGGGGTGAGCGTCGATCCGGGAGCCAGGATACTTCGGCCGTCGGAGAGCCCCAGGGCGTGGACACCCGAGGAGGAACCGATGCACGGCCTTTCCGCCATCGACGACGATCGTCGTATCCGGCCGGCGCGCACCGACGCGCCGCTGACCGCTCACCCCGCCGCCCCGCAGGCCGCCGCGCCGCGCGCCGGGCGGATTCGCGCCGTCCGCCGCTGATCGCCCCGCCGGGTCCGACACCC
>NZ_JBSSLX010000286.1:0-6005 GCF_053890995.1 Micromonospora sp. I033
CCGACCGGGTCTTCGGTTACCGGGGGGAGGTGGTGGTGAGCAATCCGGGGACGGCGGCGCGGCCCGGCTGGACGGTGACCGTGACGCTCGGCGACGGCGCCACCGTCGGCACCGTCAACGGCGCGGAGGCGAAGCAGGACGGGACGGTGGTCACGTTCACCGGCGCGGCGGTGCCGCCGGGTGGGTCGAGCACCATCCGGTTCGACGTGCGGGACCCGGACCTGACGGCCACCGGGCCGGAGGGCTGCACGGTGGACGGCGCGGCCTGCTCGGGGGTGTGAGCGGCGCGGGTCGGATCAGCAGAAGCAGCCGTCCTGCACCCAGCCGTGCCGATTGCGTGTCCCCACACGCCTCTGCAGGAGCGATGAGTTTGGTCGGCGGATCGGGTCTGCCCTGGCATGACTCGAATCATCGCTGACATCTCGGTCTCTCTCGACGGCTTCGTCACCCGGCCCGACCCCCGCCCGGACAACGGTCTGGGTGCCGGCGGCGAGGCCCTGCACTCGTGGGCGTTTTCCGACGACCTCGACGACCGCCGGGGCCTGCGCGAGGGGAGCGTCCGCCTCCCGCCCGTCGTGCTGGGCGCCGGAACACCACTGTTCACCGGCGTAGCGCCGCGTACGCTGGTGCAGAGAAGGGTGATCTCGACATCGACCGCGACGCACCCGACCTACGATCTCTCCCGGTGATCCGATGACCACTGCCAACGCCAATGAGATCGTCCTGGGCATTGAGTCGTTCGGTGACGACGACGCGCCACTCGTCCTGCTCGCCGGCGGTACGGCGATGCTCTCCTGGCCCGACGCGCTCTGCGAGCGCCTCGCCGCTGGCGGGCGCCGTGTGGTGCGCTACGACCTGCGCGATTGCGGGGAGTCGACAACGACGGATCCGGAGGCGCCCGCCTACACCCTGCGCGACCTGGCCGCCGACGCGGCGGCCCTTGCTGACGCGCTCGGCGGGGGGCCTGCGCACCTCGCGGGGATCGGCGTCGGCGGGATGGTCGCCCAGGTGGCCGTGCTCGACCATCCGGACGCGTTCTCGGCGCTCACCCTGGTCGGCACTCGCGCGGTTGCCCCTGGCCCGCCTGACGATGACCTCCCCGACCATGACGGGACGACGATGAGCCAGCTGTTCGCGCGTCCGATGCCCGACTGGACCGACCGCGAGGCGGTTGCGGAGTTCGCCGCCGCCGGCGCGGAAATCCTCGGCGACGACCCCGTCGCCGCACGCGCGGTCGCTGCGCGCATCTGGGACCGCACTCCCGGCACCGCGCCACCGGTCCAGATGGCCAACCAGATGGGCATGGTGTTTTCCAGGCTCGACTGCAAACCACGCTGGCGTGAGCGCCTGCCCGAGATCGAGGTCCCCACGCTCGTCGTCCACGGCCGCCGCGACCGGTTCTTTCCCGTCGGCAACGGCGAGGCGATCGCGCGCGAGATCCCCGGGGCACGGCTGCTCGTCCTCAAGGAGGCTGCCACTGCGATCCCCGATGCGGCGGTCGGCGAGGTCACCGAGGCGATGCTCACGCTCGGATAGAGGAGGGCGCGTGCGCGCGGGTCCGGCCTCCACGCAGCATCCATCTATCGCAACGGACCCGCCGGGAGGACGTGTCCTCCCGGCGGGCCGCTGACCGGTGGGTCAGTTCCTGCTGATGGTGAAGGTGCTGGTCGTGTTTCTGATGTCCTGGTAGTTGTCGGTCAGCCGGAGGTTGGTGAAGGTGGCCGAGCCGACCGCCGGGCCCTGCCCCGGCTCGGGCATCTCGTTGACCCAGATGCCGAAGCCGGACTTGGCGTCGAAGGCGTCACCGCTGCGCTTCGCCCCGGAGATCGACACGTTCGTGAAGACCGTGTCGGTGACCGGGTTCTCCGGTTGGCCACCGGTGTACTTGGTCTGGAACATGATCCCCGAGTACGTCGGGTCGACGATGTCCACGTCGGACACCCGGATGCCGCGGAACTCCTTCGAGGCCGAGAAGAGCCACATGGCCGGGAAGGTCTGCTGGCCCCAGAAGTGCCCGCCCGCCCGGATCAGCGAGACGTTCTGGAACTGGGTGGGCGGGCTGGCGCCGAACCCGACGAACGGGTAGCCGAAGTCCAGCGAGCTGATGGTGATGCCCGAGTACGTCAGCATGTCGGCGATGTAGAGGTTGCGGAAGATGTTGTCGTAGCCGCCGTACACGGCCACCCCGGCCGCCCGCCAGGTGAGCGTGGCGGTCAGGTTCTCGAACACGTTGCCGTGATTGCCGCCCGAGGCGCCCTGGTCGGTCGCGGAGAACAGCGCGAAGGCGTCGTCGCCGTTGGAGCGGCCCTCCGAGTTGGTGACCAGGTTGTTCGTGCTGCCGTTGGTCATGTTCACGGCGTCGGCGAAGGTGTCCCGGAAGCGGCTGTCCCGGATGGTCAGCCCGCTGACGCTCACCCCCCAGTACGCGCACACCGTGTGCTCGACCCAGACGCTGTCGAGCGTCATGTTGTCGACGTCCTTCAGCTCGCCCCACACCTTGCCCGGACCGTCGATCCGGTTGGTGTAGTTGCCGAAGAACGCCAGGTGGGCGAAGGTCGACCCGCTCGCCGAGGACTCCACCCGGAAGCCGGCGTCGGTGTTCTGCTGGTTGGTGGGTGTCTGGAAGCGGGTGTACCACATGCCCGCGCCGACCACCCGGACCGGCTTGCCGTACACCTGGAACTTCTGTGCGGTGTCGTAGGTGCCCGGCGGCAGGTAGACGCCGACCAGGTTGCCGGTCGTGTCCATCCGGACGGCGTCCAGCGCGTTCTGCACGTCGGCGTGGCTGAAGCCGGTCGGCACCCGGTAGCGGGCCGGGTCCGGGTTGGCCCGCGGTGACACCAGCTCGGTGTTGACGAAGTCGATCGCGTACGTGGTGCTGTTGGCCGGGTCCTTCTGGAGCCGGATCGTGGCACCGGCCGGAACGGTCGAGTTCAGCATCACGTTGGCCTCGTCGTACAGGTGGCGGGGCGCGCCGGCGCCCGGCGAGTCGCTCGGGCCCGCCTCGGCCCCGTAGAGCCAGATGTGCTTCGAGGTCAGGTTGATCGGCTTGTGCAGCACACCGTTGACGTAGATGTTCAACGTCGAGTCGATCCCGCCGCCGCCCGGGGCGTCCGGGATGGAGAAGCGGGTGACCAGGCTGTTGGTGGCCGCCCGGGTGGTCCACTCGACGTACGCGCCGGTGGTGTTCAGGGTGACCGCCCGGCGGCCGGACGCCTCGCCGGCCAGGTCGCCGATGGTCCGGTTCGGCCCGATCACCTGCGCGCCGCCACCGACCCGGCCCTCCTCGGCCTCGTACATGTCGTACGGGACGTTCGCGCCCCGCCCGACGAAGAGCGCCCGGTCGCTGGTGTTGTTCTGCTGCTTGACCGGCAGCTCGTTGGCGTCGGCGGCGAGTGCCACCCGCACCGTGTACTTCCCGTTGGCCGCCGTCCAACTGCCCAGGTTGACCGGCGGGCTGGTCGCCCCGGCCGCCAGCGTGCCGGTGTACGAGCCGGTCAGGGTGCGCACCACCGTGCCGGTGTCGCCCAGCAGGGTGAGGGTGATGCCGTGCGCCCCGCCGGCCGAGGCCACCGTGCCCTGGTTGCGGATCGACACCGAGAAGCTGACCGTGGCGCCGGCGCTCGGCGTGCCGGGTGACCAGCTCACCGCCCCGGCGACCAGGTCGGAGCTCGGCACCGCGCTGACCGTCAGCGAGGAGGTGCGGCTGTTGTTCGACTCGTTCTGCTCGATGACCGTGTTCGCCTCGTCGGCGGTGGCGGTCACCTCGTAGGTGCCGGCGTTGCGCGCGCCGATGTTCAACGACACGTTCGCCGACGCCCCGGCCGCGAGCGCCCCGACGGCCGCGGTGCCGACCTTTGTCGTACCCAGGAGGAAGGTGACCGCGGAGGCGGCCGCCGGCGCGGTGCCGGCGTTGCGGACGGTGGCCGAGAGGGTGACCGCGTCGGTCTCCACCGGCGCCGACGGCGCCGCGGACAGCGCGGTGACGGTGAGGTCCGGGTTCGGCGCCGGGGTGCCGATCACCTGGAACTCGGCGACCTGGCCGTTGGACGACCCCGAGTTGGCGGTGAACTGGAGCCGCACGTCCGCCGCGGTGGCACTCACCGGGATGGTCACCGTGTTGCTGCTGGTCGGGCTGAACGAGTACGTCGCCGAGCCGACCACGGTGGTGAACCCGGCGGCCGACTGCTCCCGCCCGAGCACCTGGAAGGTCTGCGTGCGGGGCCCCCAGACCGGGTCCGGGTTGAGCTTGACCATGACGGCGCTGATGCTGGCGTTGGCACCGAGCGCGACGGTCAGCGTGCTCGGGTACGCCCCCGGCGCGCCCTCCCAGTAGGTCGTCACGTCGTTGTCGTTGGCGTTCGTCGCGGTGAACACGTGCACCACCGAGGAGGCGGTGATCGGCTTGCCGACGGCAAGGTTGCTGCCGCCCGGGGTGCTGCCGGTCCGGGTGACCGTGTTGGAGGTCGCCGAGACGTTGCCGGCGGCGTCCCGGGCCCGGACGAAGTACGAGACGGTGGCGCTGTCCGGCTGGCTGTCGGTGTACGACAGGGTCGAGCCGCTGACGCTGCCGCGCAGCGCGTTGTTGGCGTACACGTCGTAGCCGGTCACGCCGACGTTGTCGGTCGACGCCGTCCAGGCCAGCCGGATCTGCCCGGCCGCCGGCTGGGTGTACGCCAGGTTGCCCGGCGCGGTCGGCGCGGTGGTGTCCCCGGTGTTGCCGGTGCGGGTGACCGTGTTGCTGCTGGCCGACTGATTGCCGGCCGCGTCCCGGGCCCGCACGTAGTAGGAGACCGTCGCCCCGGCCGGCTGGGTGTCGGTGTACGTGAGGGTCGACGCCCCGACGCTCGTGCGCAGCGTGCCGTTGGCGTAGACGTCGTAGCCGGTGACGCCGACGTTGTCGGTGGACGCCGTCCAGGTGAGCCGGACCTGGTCGGCGGCGGGCTCGGTGAGGGCCAGGTTGCCGGGGGCGCTCGGCGGCTGGGTGTCGCCGGTGGCCGGGCCGTAGACCTCCAGCTCGGCGAGCTGGCCGGCGGGCCAGCCGGTGTTGGCGGTGACCAGCACCCGCACGTACCGGGTGGTGGCCGTGCCGAAGGTGACGGTGATCGTGTTGCCGCTGGTGGGGTTGAACGCGTACCCGGCGGAGGCGACGAGCGTGCCGAAGGTCGTCCCGTCGGTGCTGCCCTGCACGGTCAGCGTCTGGGTGCGCGCCGGCCAGCCGGTGGGCAGCTTGAGCACCACCTTGTTGACCGCCACGGCGGCGCCGAGATCGACCCGGATCCACTGCGGGAAGGCGTTGTTGGCGCTCTCCCAGTAGGTGGCCGGGTTGCCGTCGTTGGCGTTGGCCGCCCCGTAGACGTCGGAGTGGCTGCTCTCCGCCATGGTCCGGCCCAGGGCCAGGTTGGTCGACGAGTTCGCCGCCCCGTACACCTCCAGCTCGGCGAGCTGCGCGGCGGCCCAGCCGGTGTTGGCGGTGACCGTGATCCGGACGTGCCGGGCGCTGGCGGCCGGGAAGCTCAGCGTGACCGTGTTGCCGGTGGCCGGGCTGAAGGTGCGCCCGGCCGAGGCGAGCAGGGTGGTGAAACTGCCGCCGTCGGTGCTGCCCTGCACCGACAGGGTCTCGGTGCGGGACTCCCAGCCGGTGGGGAGCTTCAGCACGACCTGGTCGACCGACTGGGCGGAACCGAGGTCGACCTGGGCCCACTGCGGGAACGTGCCGCCGGCGCTCTCCCAGTAGCTGCCGGCGTTGCCGTCGGTGAGGTTGCCGGCCGCGTACGGGCCGTTGACGCTGCTGGCCGTGGCGGTGCGGCCGAGGGCGAGGTTGGGACCGCCGGCCGCGGCGGCCGGGGACGGGGGCGGGGCCGTGACGGCCAGCGCGACCGCGGCGAGCACCGCGACCAGCCGGGTACGGAATCTGGACATGGTGGAGGGACCTGGCTCTTCAACACATCTGCGAGCCCACGAGACCGCAGCAGCGCGCGGTTGCCGGCTTTCGGTTGCAACAA
>NZ_JBSSLX010000287.1:0-5977 GCF_053890995.1 Micromonospora sp. I033
GCGCCGCCGGCTGCGGCTCGGCACGCTGCTCGTGCTGGCGCTCTTCGCCACCATCGGGATCCGGCTGGTCTTCCTCCAGACCGTCAGCACCCCGGCGTACGCCGACGGCGGGCTCGCCAACCGGCTCGCCGTGGTCGAGCTGCCGGCCCCGCGCGGGGCGATCTACGACCGCACCGGCGCCCCCCTCGCACACAGCGTGGAGGCGCGGTACGTCTTCGCCGACCCCACCCAGGTCAAGGACCCGGTCGCCACCGCCCGGGTGCTCTCCCCGCTGCTCGGCGTGCCCGCCTCGGAGCTGGCCGGGAAGATGAAGCCCCGCAAGCTGCCCGGCGGCGGCTGGTCGCAGTTCGAGTACCTGGCCCGCGGTGTCGACATCGACCGGGCCAAGCAGATCATGGCGGCGGACCTCCCCGGCATCGGCGTGCACCGCGACGAGCGGCGCGAGGTGCCCGGCGGCGACCTGGCCGCCAACCTCATCGGGTTCGTCAGCCAGGACATGAACGGCCTCGAGGGCCTGGAAGCGAAGTACGACGAGGTGCTTGAGGGCAAGGCCGGCCGGAAGCGCTACGAGGTGGGCCAGGGCGACCTGGCCGCGCCGATCCCCGGCGGCTACAGCCAGACCACCCCGGCCCAACCGGGCAGCTCCCTGGAGCTGACGATCGACCGCGACCTCCAGTTCCAGACGCAGCGGATCCTGTCCGACGGGATGGCCCAGACCCGCAACAGTGTCGGCGCCGCGGTGATCATCGAGGTCGGCAGCGGGGACGTGCTGGCCCAGGCCAGCTTCCCCACCTACAACGCGGCCGACCCGACCAAGGTCAACTCTCCGGCCGACCGCGAGGACGCGGCCACCAGTTTCATCGTCGACCCGGGCTCGATCCACAAGGCGATCACCTACGGCGCGGCCCTCCAGGAGGGCGTGATCACGCCGGACACCGCCTTCCCGGTGGCCAACACCATCGAGAAGGGCGACACGACCTTCCGGGACACCCACCCGGCCAACGGTCAGAAGATGAGCATCCCCGGGATGCTCGCCTTCTCGTCCAACGTCGGCACCATCGAGATCGCCGACAAGCTGGGTCCGGACCGGCTGATCGACTACCAGAAGCGCTTCGGGCTGGGCCAGCCCACCGGCGAGGGCATGCCCGGGGAGGCCCCCGGCCGGCTGCTCCCGGCCGACCAGTGGAGCGACTCGTCCTACGGGTCGGTGCCGATCGGGCACAGCGTGGACGCCACCCCGCTGCAGATGGCCGCCGCGTACGCCGCCATCGCCAACAACGGGACGTACGTGCAGCCGCACCTCATCAAGCAGGTGATCGGCCCGGACGGGAAGAAGACGCCCGGCGCCACCCCGGTCACCCGGTCGGTGCTCAGCCCGGCCAACGCGGCCGCGCTGCGCCGGATGCTGGAGGCGGTCACCACGGTCGACGGCCCGGACGGGCGGGCCACCGGCCTGGCCGCCGCGGTGCCCGGCTACCGGGTGGCCGGCAAGACCGGCACCGGCCTGCGCTACGACAACGGCAAGCTTCAGCCGGGCGCGGTCGCCTCGTTCATCGGGATGGCCCCGGCCGAGAAGCCGAGGTACGTGGTGGCGGTCTTCGCCTGGAGCCCGGGTGACGAGGGCGGCGCGGTGGCCGCGCCGGCCTTCCGGGACATCATGTCCTTCACTCTCCGGCACTACCGGGTGCCGCCCTCGGCGACCGACCGGTCCCCGAAGTTCGAGGTCTTTCCGCACTGACCGGGCACGGCGGGACATCATCGGTGAGTGGGGACGAACCACCGGGGCGGCTGTGCGGTCCGGACCGGACGACCGGGTAGGGTCTGACGCCGTGTCCGGCAATCCACGTCCCGCCACCGTGAGTCCCGTCCGGCTCGGCGATCTCGCCGCCCGGCTGGCCGTAGCGCCGCCGGAGGGCGCCGCCGAGGTCGCCGTCACCGGGGTGACCCACGCCAGCCAGGAGGTCCGCCCCGGCGACCTGTACGCGGCCCTGCCCGGGGCCCGCCGGCACGGCGCGGAGTTCGCCGCCGCCGCGGCCGGAGCGGGCGCGGTGGCCCTGCTGACCGACCCGGCCGGCCTCGCGCTGGCCGCCGGGGCCGGCCTGCCCGTGCTGGTCGTCGACGACCCCCGGGCGGTGCTCGGCGAGGTCGCGGCCACCGTCTACGGCGACCCGACCGCCGGGCTGACCATGATCGGCGTGACCGGCACCGCCGGCAAGACCTCCACGAGCTACCTCATCGAGTCCGGGCTGCGCGCCGCCGGGCACACCACCGGCCTGATCGGGACGGTGGAGACCCGGCTCGGCGACCTGGTGATCGACAGCGTCCGGACCACCCCGGAGGCGACCGACCTGCACGCCATGCTCGCGGTGGCCCGCGAGCGCGGGGTGGACACCGTGGTCATGGAGGTCTCCAGTCACGCCCTGGCCATGGGCCGCGTCGGCGGGGTCCGGTTCGACGTCGGCGGCTACACCAACTTCGGCTCCGACCACCTGGACTTCCACGCCGACGAGGCGGACTACTTCGCCGCCAAGGCGAAGCTCTTCGACGGGCGCTGCCGGGTCGAGGTGCTCAACCACGACGACCCGGCGCTGCTGCCGCTGCGCAAGCCGGCGACCGTGACCTACTCGGCGGCCGGCGACCCGACCGCCACCTGGTGGGCCGACGGCGTCGGCGGCGAGGGCTACGCCCAGCGCTTCACCGTGCACGGCCCGGACGGGCTGACCCTGCCCACGCAGGTGGCCCTGCCCGGCCGGCACAACGTGGCCAACGCGCTACTGGCCGTGGCCACCCTGGTGGCCGCCGGGGTCGACCCGGCCACCGCGGCCCGCGGGGTGGCCGCCTGCGGCGGGGTGCCCGGCCGGCTGGAGCTGGTCAGCGGCGACGCGCCGGTGCGCGGGGTGGTCGACTACGCGCACAAGGCGAACGCCATCGAGGCGGTCCTGGCGGCGCTGCGGGGCCTGACCGACGGCCGGCTGGTCTGCGTGCTGGGCGCCGGCGGCGACCGGGACCGGGGCAAGCGGCCGGTGATGGGCGCCACCGCCGCGCGGGGCGCCGACGTGGTGCTGGTGACCGACGACAACCCGCGCACCGAGGACCCGGCCGCGATCCGGGCCGAGGTGCTGGCCGGCGCGTACGCGGCGGGCACCGGCGCGCGGATCATCGAGGCGCCCGGCCGGCGGGCCGCGATCGAGGAGGCGGTCCGGGTGGCCGAACCGGGGGACATCGTGGCGCTGCTGGGCAAGGGCCAGGAGCGCGGCCAGGAGATCAACGGCGAGGTGCTGCCGTTCGACGACCGGGTGGAGCTGGCGGAGGCGCTGCGCGCCCGCTTCGGCGACCTGGTGGGGCAGCGATGATCCCGCTGACCCTGGCCGAGGTGGCCGCCGCGGTCGACGGCCGGCTGGTCGCCGCCGACCCGGACGCCCGGGTGACCGGCTCGGTGGAGTTCGACTCCCGCAAGGTCACCCCCGGCGGCCTCTTCGTCGCCTTCCCGGGCGAGAAGGTGGACGGCCACGACTACGCGGCCGGCGCGGTCTCCGCCGGCGCGGTGGCCGTGCTCGGCACCCGCGAGGTGCCGGGCGTGCCCATGGTGCTGGTCGGCGACGCGCTCGACGCGATGGGACGGCTGGCCCGCGCGGTGGTCGACCGGCTGCCCGGGCTGACCGTGATCGGAATTACCGGTTCCTCCGGCAAGACCACCACCAAGGACCTGATCGCCCAGCTCGCCGTCCGGCTCGGCCCGACCGTGGCGCCGCCCGGCTCGTTCAACAACGAGCTGGGGCACCCGTACACGGCGTTGCAGGCCGGGCCGGAGACCCGCTACCTGGTGATGGAGAAGGGCGCCCGCGGGGTGGGGCACGTCCGCTACCTGTGCGACGTGGTGCCGCCGCGGATCTCGGTGGTGCTCAACGTCGGGGTGGCGCACCTCGGCGAGTTCGGCTCGGTGGAGACCATCGCGCTGGCCAAGGGGGAGCTGGTCGAGGCGCTGCCCGCCGACGGGCTGGCCGTGCTCAACGCCGACGACCCGCGGGTCGACGCGATGGCCTCGCGCACCGAGGCCCGGGTGGTCCGGTACGGCGAGTCCGAGCGGGCCGACGTGCGGGCCGTGGACGTGACGCTGGACGGGCGGGGCCGGCCGTCGTACACCCTGGTCACGCCGGAGGGGAGCGCGCCGGTGCGGCTCGGGCTGACCGGCCGGCACCAGGTGTCCAACTCGCTGGCCGCCGCGGCGGTCGCCCGCGAGCTGGGCCTGCCCCTGGCCGACCTGGCGGTGGCCCTGGGCGAGCTGGGCCTGGTCTCCACGCGCCGGATGGACGTCGTCGAACGCCCCGACGGGGTGACCCTGATCGACGACTCGTACAACGCCAATCCGGCCTCGACCGGCGTGGCGCTGCGGGCGCTGGCCAGCATGCGGGGGACGGGGCGTACCGTCGCGGTGCTCGGCTACATGGCCGAGTTGGGCGACTTCGAACGGGAGGGGCACCAGCAGGTCGGCCGGCTCGCGGCCGAACTGGGGGTCGACCGGCTGCTCGTGGTGGGCGAGCCGGCGGCGCCGATCCACGAAGGCGCGACAGCGGTAAGCAACTGGGGAGGAGAGTCGGTGCTGCTCACCGATCAGGCGGCGGCCGTCGAGGTGCTGCGGAGCGAGCTACGTCCGGGTGACGTGGTGCTGGTGAAGGGCTCCCGGTACCGCACCTGGGAGGTGGCGGACGCGCTGCGCGCGGACGCCGCGGAAGGTTCGGCCGCATGAGGGCGGTGATCGTCGCCATCGGGGTCGCCTTCCTGGTCTCGCTCTTCTGCACCCCGATCGCGATCAAGGTGTTCACCCGGCTCAAGGCCGGCCAGCCGATCCGGGCCGAGGGCCCGGCCATGCACCAGGGCAAGAAGGGCACGCCGACCATGGGCGGCGTGGTCTTCATCCTGGCCACGGTGATCGCGTACGTCGCCGGCCACCTGGCCCTGACCACCCTGCCGGACGCCCAGATCGCCCAGGTCGAGCCGACCATCACGGCGCTGGTGCTGCTGGGGCTGATGGTGTTCTCCGGCGCCGTCGGCTTCATCGACGACTTCCTGAAGGTCCGCAAGCGGCACAGCGGCGGTCTGAACAAGCGCGGCAAGCTCGCCGGCCAGATCCTGGTCGGCGCGATCTTCGGCGTGGTGGCGCTGTACTTCCCGAGCAGCATGACCGACGTCCGCGGCAACGCGACCAACACCGAGACCGTCGGCAGCACCATGCTGAGCTTCATCCGGGACATCCCGGCCCTGGAGATCGGCAAGATCGGCTCGGTGATCGTCATCATCCTGGTGGTGATGGCGGCGACCAACGGGGTGAACCTCACCGACGGCCTGGACGGCCTGGCCACCGGCGCCTCGGTGATGGTGCTCGCCGCGTACGCGTTGATCGCGTTCTGGCAGTACCGGCACTGGTGCGCCGACCCGAACTACACCGAGGCGTACTGCTACACCGTCCGGGATCCGCTGGAGATCGCGCTGATCGCCGGGGCGGCGGCCGGGGCCTGCGTCGGCTTCCTCTGGTGGAACACCTCGCCGGCCCGGATCTTCATGGGCGACACCGGTGCGCTGGGCCTGGGCGGCCTGATCGCCGGCATGGCGATGTCCACCCGGACCATCCTGCTGCTGCCGATCATCGGCGGCCTCTTCGTGATCATCACGATGTCCGTGGTGATCCAGATCATCTCGTTCCGGACCACCGGCAAGCGGGTGTTCCGGATGTCGCCGCTCCAGCACCACTTCGAGCTGGCCGGCTGGAGCGAGGTCAACATCGTGGTCCGGTTCTGGATCATCGCCGGCATCGGCGTGGCCATCGCGCTGGGCCTGTTCTACAGCGAGTTCCTCGCCGCGGTGAGCTGAACCGGCTGCCGCTGCGTCACGGCGGGGTCCCTGGGTCTGGTTCTTTTACACATCTCCGTGCCCACGAGACCGCACTTTCCGTCGTCTGCCGTCATTTTCTTGTGAAAAA
>NZ_JBSSLX010000288.1:0-5924 GCF_053890995.1 Micromonospora sp. I033
CACCGCGCCCGCGCCGGGCCTTAGGATGGGCCCTCACGGCGGGAGGGGAGCGGCATGACGCGGGTACGGCGCGACGAGGCGGGGCGGTGACCCCGCGCGGCTGGGCGGTGCTGACCCTGGCCGGGCTGGCCGTCGCGCTGGTCGTCGCCGGCGCGCTGCTGATCCCCTGGCACCGGCCGCCGGCGCCCCGCGCCGACCAGCTCGCGGCGCTGCGCGCGCTCCCGGTCGAGCAGGTGGCCCGGGGCCGGGCCTTCCACGGCGCGCTGCGCCCGGCCGGCTGGTCGGCGCTCGCCGTCGGCCTGGTGGTGGCCCTGCTGCTCGGGCTCACCCCGCTCGGCAGCCGCCTGGTCGAACTGGCCGGCCGGCCCCTCGGCGGCCACTGGGCCGCCCAGGCGGTGCTCGGCGGGTTGGCCGTGATGTTCCTCGCCGACCTGCTCACCCTGCCCTTCGCCGCCTGGCGGCAGACCGTGCTGACCCGATACGGGCTGAGCACCCAGGGCTGGGGTGGCTGGGCGGTCGACCTGCTCAAGTCGTACGCGGTCAGCGCGGTGATCGGCGCGCTCGTCCTGCTCGGCTTCTACTCGGTGGTGCGGCTCGCCCCGCGCTGGTGGTGGGCGTTCGGCGCGGCCGGCGCCGCCGCGCTGGTCGTGCTGCTGTCGTTCGTGCTGCCGGTGCTGGTGGAGCCGGTGTTCAATCGGTTCACCCCGATGGAGCCCGGCCCGCTGCGCACCGAGCTGACGAGCCTGGCGGCGCGGGACGGGGTGCCGGTGCGCGACGTGCTGGTCGCCGACGCCTCACGGCGGACGCGGGCGGTCAACGCGTACGTCTCGGGGCTGGGGCCGACCCGTCGGGTGGTGGTCTACGACACCCTGCTGCGCGAGGCGGACCCGGCGGAGGTGACAAGCGTGGTCGCCCACGAGTTGGGGCACGCCAAGGACCGCGACGTCTGGACCGGCACCCTCATGGGGGCGCTGGGCGCCGCCGCCGCGGTGGTCGCCCTCTACCTGATCGGCTCCTGGACGCCGCTGCTGCGGCTGGCCGGCGTCGACTCGATCGCCCATCCCCGGGCGTTCCCGCTGCTGATCGCGCTGGTCACCGTGGCGGGTCTGGTGGCCACCCCGGTGCAGGCGCTGGTCTCCCGGCGGGTGGAGGCCCGGGCCGACGCGCACGCGCTGGCGCTCACCGGCGACCCGGCCACCTTCGAGGCGATGCAGCGCCGGTTGGCCGGTGTGAACCTGGCCGACCCCGACCCACCGCGCTGGGAATACCTCTGGTCCGCGTCCCACCCGTCCACCGTGGAGCGGATGGCCGCCGCCCGCGCCTACGCCAGGGAGTCCGGCGGATGAGCCGCACCTTGCTGATCACCAACGACTTCCCGCCGCGCCCCGGCGGCATCCAGTCGTTCGTGCACAACCTCGCGGTGCGCCAGCCCCCGGGCTCGGTGGTGGTCTACGCGTCGAGCTGGCGGGGCGCGGCCAAGTTCGACGCCGACCAGCCGTTCGAGGTGGTCCGGGAGCGCACCAAGGTGCTGCTGCCCACCCCGCTGGTGGCCCGCCGGGCGGCCCGGCTGGCGCGGGCGTACGACTGCGACACGGTGTGGTTCGGCGCGGCGGCCCCGCTGGGGCTGCTCGCGGCCGGGCTGCGCCGGCGGGCCGGGATCCGCCGGGCGGTGGCGCTCACCCACGGGCACGAGGCCGGCTGGGCCGCGTTGCCCGGCGCCCGGTCGGCGCTGCGCCGGATCGGCCGGGGCGTGGACGTCACCACCTACCTCGGCGAATACACGCGGGTCCGGCTGGCCCGGGTGCTCGACGGGGTCACCGAGCTGCGCCGGCTCGCCCCGGGCGTCGACGTGGACACCTACCACCCCGGCGTCGACGGCGAGCGGGTGCGGCTGCGGCTGGGGCTGGCCGACCGGCCGGTGGTGGTGTGCGTCTCGCGCCTGGTCCCGCGCAAGGGGCAGGACATGCTCATCCGGGCGATGCCGGAGATCCGCCGCCGGGTGCCGGACGCCGCGTTGCTGATCGTCGGCGGCGGGCCCTACCGGGCGGCGCTGCACAAGTTGGCCCGGCAGGTCGGGGTGGAGCGCGACGTGGTGTTCACCGGCTCGGTGCCCTCGGCCGAGCTGCCCGCCCACTACGCCGCCGGCGACGTCTACGCGATGCCCTGCCGGACCCGCAACCGTGGGCTGGACGTCGAGGGCCTGGGCATCGTCTACCTGGAGGCCAGCGCGACCGGGCTGCCGGTGGTGGCCGGCGACTCCGGTGGGGCGCCGGACGCGGTCCGCGAGGGCGAGACCGGTTACGTGGTCCGCGGCCGGGACGTGGCCCAGCTCGCCGACCGGGTGGCCACGCTGCTCGCCGACCGGGACCTGGCCCGCCAGCTCGGCGCGGCCGGCCGGTCCTGGGTGGAGCGGGAGTGGCGCTGGGAGACCCAGGCCGAGCGGATGGCCGCCCTGCTCGCCGGCTGACCCACTGGCGGTGGCCCCGGCGTCCGCCGAGGCCACCACGTCCGAGCGGGTGTTCAGGTGCGGGCTAGGGCCGGCTCCGGCGGGACCGGCTGCGGCGACCGGCGGGCCAGCCGGCCCGGCCACCAGGTGCGCACCCCGAGGTCCAGGGTCAGCGCCGGGATCAGCAGGCTGCGCACCAGCAGGGTGTCGAGCAGGATGCCGACCGCCACGATGACGCCCATCTGCACCGACGGCACCAGGGGCAGCACCAGCAGCGCGCCGAAGGTGGCGGCCAGCACCACGCCCGCGCTGGTGATCACCCCGCCGGTGACGGTCAGCGCCCGCAGCACGCCCGGCCGGTGCCCGATCCGGGCGACCTCCTCCCGAGCCCGGGTCATCAGGAAGATCGTGTAGTCCACGCCGAGAGCGACCAGGAACAGGAACGCCTGCAACGGAACCCCGACGAAGAGCCGGGGATGGCCCAGGGCGTTCAGCAGCAGCCCGGCCGCGCCCATGGCGGCCGCGTACGACAGGACCACGCTGACCATCAGCAGCAGCGGCGCGACAAGCGACCGGAGCAGCAGCACCAGGATGACCAGGACGACCGCGAGCACCAGCGGGATGACCACCCGGTTGTCCCGGTTCACCGTGCGCTCCTCATCGAGCAGGGTGGCGGTCCGTCCGCCGACCAGGGCCCGCGCGTCGGGCACCGCGTGCACGGCGGTCCGCAGCCGGGTCACCGTGTCCCGGGCGGCGTCGTTGTCCGGCGCGGCGGCGAGCACCGCCGGCACCCGCACCCAGCGGCCGTCCGCCGAGCGCTCCGGGGCGCCCACCTCGGCGACGCCCGGCACGGCGCGGGCGGCCGTCACCACCTGGTCGGCCGTTCCGGCGGCGGCCAGGATCTCGGCGGGCGCCGCCGAGCCGCCCGGGTAGTGGGCGGCGATCAGCCGCTGCCCGGTGATCGAACCGACCTCGCTGGTGAACGACTCGTCGTCGGGCAGGCCGAGGCTGAGGTTGCCGATGCCCAGGGTCAGCGCGGCCAGCGCGGCGGCGGTGCCGAGCCAGACCGCCCGGGGCCGGCCGGCGACCAGGCCGGCGATCCGGCGCCACACCCCGTGGTCGGCGGCGTGGTCGCGGGTGTCGGCGCCGGGGGCGTAGCGGGGCACGAACGGCCAGAACAGCCACCGGCCGCAGAGCACCAGCACCGCCGGCAGCAGGGTGGTCATGGCCAGCAGGGCCGCGGCGATGCCGACGGCGCCGACCGGACCCAGGCCGCGGGTGGCCGGCAGGTCGGCCGCGAGCAGGCAGAGCAGTCCGACCGCGACGGTCGCCGCCGAGGCGCAGACCGCGCCGGCCGAGCGGCGCAGCGCGACCGCCATGGCGGCGTGCCGGTCGGCGTGCCGGCGCAGCTCCTCCCGGTAACGGGCGATGAGCAGCAGGGCGTAGTCCACCCCGACGCCGAAGACCAGCACGGTGAGGATGGTCTGGCTCTGGAAGTCGACGGCCAGCCCGGCGTGCCGGGCCAGCAGGTAGACCACCGCCCCGGCGAGCTGGTTGGCGACGGCCACCGCGACCAGCGGGATCAGCCACAGCACCGGGCTGCGGTAGGTGACCAGCAGGAGCAGGGCGACGGTGAGCGCGGTGGCCAGCAGCAGCGCGCCGTCCATTCCGGAGAACGCGTCGAAGACGTCGTGCTCGGCGGCCGCGTCGCCGGTCAGGGCGGTCCGCAGGCCGGGTGGCGCGCCGTCGGCCAGCCGGTCCTTGAGCGCGTCGACGGCCTCGGCGCGCCGCTCCTCGTCGAGGCTGACCGGCAGGGAGAGCAGCAGCGCGCGACCGTCGGCGGCGGCCACCGGCGGTGACACCGCGCCGCCGTCGGCGTACCGGGCGAAGGCGGCCCGGTCGGCCTCGACCCGGGCCCGGTCGGCCGGGGTGAGCCCGGTGTCGCGGACGTAGACGGCGATCGCGAGGGGGTGTCGCGAGCCGGGGAAGGCCGCCTCGGCGCGTTGCACGGCCCGGCTGCTCTCGGCACCGGCCGGCAGCGCGCCCAGCGTCGAGTTGTCCTGCACCTCGCCGAGCTTCAGCGCGAGCGGGCCGGCCACCACGAGCAGCGCCAGCCAGAGAAGGAGGGCCACGTACTTGCCGCGGCGGCCGGCGGGCAGGCCGGCAAGGCGTTGCGGGGACATCCGAGTTCCCTTTCGTCGTCACGGTCGCGGGGCCGGCGGCCCCGCTTCCGATCCTTCGGCCCGGCCGGGCGCGGGTCAGGGGTGCCAGCGCGCCGGCCGGGGTGGTGCCAGCACCACCGATCCGTGGCGGCCGGTGCCGCACAATGAGGCCCGTGGACGGCGTACGCGGACTGCTCCGCACCTGGATCCGGCCCGGCGCGGTCACCGCCGCGCAGGGGCTGCTGATCGCCCTGCTGTCGTTGAGCACGCACGTCGTGCTCTTCGTGCTGTCGCTGGTGTCGCTGTTGCTGATCCCGGTGTTCGGCGTGGGGTTCGCGCTGTTCCCGGTGGCCACCGCGCTGGTCCGGCTCTGCACCGGGCTGCACCGCCGGCTGGCGCGCTGGGGCGGGGTGGAGATGGCCACGCCCTACCTGCCGGCGCCGGCGGGCGCCCAGTTCGGCACCTGGCGGCGGTTCCGCTGGGTGGTGAGCGACCCGGCCACCTGGCGCGACCTGTCCTGGCTGCTGCCCGGCGGGGTGACCGGCGCGGTCTGCCTGGCCGCCTTCGTCCTGCCGCTGTACGGCCTGGAGGGCGTGCTCGGGGTGCCGCTGGTGCTGCACCTGACCGTCGACTGGTACGGCTACGGCCCGTTCTGGCCGATCGGCAACCTCCTGCAGGCGCTGCTCTGCTTCCCGCTGGGCGCGCTGTTCCTGGCCGGCGGGCTGGCCGCCGGGCGCTGGCTGGTCTGGCTGCACCTGGCCTTCGCCGGGTTCTTCCTGCCGCCGACCCGCACGGCCGAGCTGGCGCTGCGGGTGCACCAGCTCACCGTCACCCGCGCGGAGACGGTGGACGCGCAGGCGGCCGAGCTGCGCCGGATCGAGCGGGACCTGCACGACGGGGCGCAGGCCCGGATCGTCGCGCTGAGCATGAGCATCGGCCTGGCCGAGCAGCTCCTGGGTGACGACCCGGAGGCGGTGCGGCGGCTGCTCGCCGAGGCCCGGGAGACCAGCGGGCAGGCCCTGGCCGAGCTGCGCGGGCTGGTGCGCGGCATCCACCCGCCGGTGCTCGCCGAGCGCGGCCTGGCGGGCGCGGTACGCGCGCTGGCGCTGGCCGTGCCGCTGCCGGTGGCGGTGACCGTCGACCTGCCGGGCCGCCCGGCCGCCCCGGTGGAGTCCGCCGCGTACTTCGCGGTGGCCGAGGCACTGGCCAACGTCAGCAAGCACAGCGGGGCGTCCCGGGCCTGGATCGAGCTCGGCCACGCCGACGAGCGGCTGACCATCGTGGTCGGTGACGACGGGCGGGGCGGCGCCGGCCCC
>NZ_JBSSLX010000289.1:0-5849 GCF_053890995.1 Micromonospora sp. I033
TAGTCGGTTCTGGTGGGCTGGGAATTTTTTAAAAGAGCCGCCCCGGGGCCAGCCCCCGCCCGCCCCGCCACGATGACGCTCGCCCCCGGCGGGCGCCCGACGGATCCCACCGGGCACGGGGCCGGTGGGATCCGCGGGTTCACCGTCCTCTACGACGCGCACTGCCCGCTGTGCCGGGCCGCCCGGCGGTGGCTCGCGTCGCGCGCCCAGCTCGTACCCCTGGAGTTCGTGCCGGCCGGGTCGGCGGAGGCCCGGCGGCGCTTCCCCGGGCTCGACCACGACGCCACGCTGCGGGACCTGACCGTGGTGGCCGACACCGGGGCGGTCTACGCGGGCGACGGCGCCTGGTTCGCCTGCCTCTGGGCCCTGGCCGACCACCGCGGTACGGCGGAGCGGCTGGCCCGTCCGCACCTGCTGCCGCTGGCCCGGCGGATGGTGGCGACCGCCGCCGCGGCACGTGAGCTGGTCCGGGAACCCCGCCCGGACCCGGGATACGGTGACGACGATGACCGAGCAGACTGCGCCGACGACCGCTGCGGGTGGCCCGAGCACCGGGGCGACGGCCCGGGGTGAGCAGACCCGCCAGCTGATCCTGGACACCGCGATGCGGCTGTTCCGCGAGCGGGGTTACGCGCGCACCACCATGCGCGCCATCGCCCAGGAGGCCGGTGTGGCGGTGGGCAACGCCTACTACTACTTCGGCTCGAAGGAACACCTGATCCAGGAGTTCTACGCGGACACCCAGCGGGAACACCGGGTGGTGGCCGCACCGGCCCTGGCTCGGGAGCGGGAGTTCGCCGCCCGGCTGGCCGCCGTGCTGCACGCCGGGGTGGACGTGCTGACGCCGTACCACTCGTTCGCCGCCAGCTTCTTCAAGACCGCGGCCGAGCCGACCTCGCCGCTCAGCCCGTTCTCCGCCGAGTCGTCCGGCGCCCGGGAGGCGTCGGTGGCGCTCTTCCGCGAGGTGCTGGAGGGCTCGGCCGCCAAGGTGGACGACGAGCTGCGCGAGCCCCTGCCGGAGCTGCTCTGGCTCGGCTACATGGGCGTGGTGCTCTACTGGGTGCACGACCGCTCCCCCGGCCAGGCCAAGACCCGCCAGCTCATCGACGGCGCGGTGCCGCTGGTCGACCGGCTGGTGGCGCTGTCCCGGCTCCGGGTGCTGCGCCCGGTGACCCGGCAGGTGGTCAGCCTGATCCGCACGCTGCGTCACTGATCAGTCCGGCCGCGCGGGAGGACTGAATCGCAGGTCAAGTCCGTAACCGGACAGGAGTGACCGGCCCTTCACCCCTTGCCGGACACGGGCTGGACACTTAGCGTTACCAGGGTCGGGACCTGGGGGGAAGAGGCCGCGGACCGTGGATCCGGCCCGGGATCCACGGTCCGCGCCCGCACCTCAACGCGGGAAGACCCCGTACGACGTCCAGCCCCGGTCCGGGAAGCCGGCCGCCTCGGCCACCCGGGCCGATGCGTGGTTGTCGTGGTTGTGCAGGTAGGTGGGGATCGCCCCCTCGTCCAGCACTCGCCGGGCCGCCTGCGCGACCAGCCGCCGGGCCAGCCCACGCCCCCGGGCGGCCGGCACCGTGCCCACGGCCAGTTCGTGCCCGTACGCGTCGTGCCGCTTGATCCCCGCGCCGGCCAGGTACGCCCCGTCGGCGTCCCGGACCACCAGCACCTCCCGGTCGAACAGCCGCAGCCAGGGCGGCAGCCCCGGAGCGGTCGGCGCCACCCACTCGCCGGCGTCCGGCAGGGGCGCCGGGGCGGTGCTCCACCGGAACAGCCCCGCGTGGGTGGTGAAGTCGGGCGCGCCGACCGCCGCCGGGAGGGCGGGCAGCAGCCGCTCACCGGGCCGCTCCCGGAGCAGGTCCCGGACCGCGCCGGCCCGGTCCGGCGGCACCGAGAGGATCGCGCACTCCGGGGACGCGACCGCGACGGCGGGGCGCAGCCGCCCGTCCCAGGCCGGGCGGGCCCGCCGGTGCGACCGGACCACGTGCAGCCCGGAACCGGCCGGCCACTGCCCCAACCAGGTCGCCAGGTGCAGGAACAGCCGCCGGTCGAGCACGTGATCACGGTACGCCCGCCGCGCCCGTCCGGCGGGGCGGATCCCCCCGCCCGACGCCGTAAGAACTCGGCAATGGATCGACCGTCCCGCCGTGGCTACGCTGACCTCCGCATACGGGGAGGTGTGCCGTGGCGCAACGGGTGCTGGTGGTCGACGACGACCGCACGGTCGCCGACGTGGTCTGCCGCTACCTGGAGCACGCCGGCTACGAGGTAGGCCACGTCGGGGACGGTGCCGCCGCGCTGGCCGCCGTGGCCCGGCGCCCGCCGCAGCTGGTGGTGCTCGACCTGATGCTGCCGGTGCTCGACGGCCTGGAGGTGTGCCGACGGCTGCGGGAGCGGCCCGACGGCGTACCCATCGTCATGCTCACCGCCCGCGGCGACGAGGCCGACCGGATCCTCGGCCTGCAACTGGGCGCGGACGACTACCTGAGCAAGCCGTTCTCCCCCCGCGAGCTGGTGCTGCGGGTCCGCTCGGTGCTGCGCCGGGCCGGCGGCGACCCGGCCGGCGCACCCCCGGAACTGCTCGCCGACGGCGGCCTGGAGGTGGCGACCGGTCCCCGGGTGGTCCGGCTGCACGGCCGGGAGCTGACCCTGACCCTGCGCGAGTTCGACCTGCTGGTGCACCTCATGCGGCATCCGGCGCGGGCGTTCCGCCGGGCCGAGTTGCTGGAGCGGGTCTGGGGGTGGAGCTTCGGCGACCAGTCGACGGTGACCGTCCACGTGCGGCGGCTCCGGGAGAAGATCGAGACCGACCCGGCCGATCCCCGCCGGATCGTCACCGTCTGGGGTGTCGGCTACCGGTACGAGCCGGCCGATGCGTGACCTGGCGCTGATCTTCGGAGCCGCCCTGCTCGCGGCGCTCGCCGTCGGGCTGGCGGGCGCCCTGGCGCTGCGGCTGCTGCGCGGCCGGTCGATCACCGTGCACATCTCCGTCCTGCTCGCCACGACCGTCGGCGCGGTGGCCGCCGGGGTGGCGGTGGTCGCCGAGGCGATGTTCCTCTCCCCGCACGACCTCGAGGTGGTGCTGACCACGCTCTCCGCCGCCGCCGTGGTGAGCCTCGCGGTCGGCTGGCTGTTCGGTCGCCGGCTGGCCGCCGCGGCGGTCTGGGCCGACCAGGCGCGGGAGCGGGAGCGCCGGATCGAGAAGGGGCGCCGGGACCTGGTCGCCTGGGTCTCGCACGACCTGCGCACCCCGCTCGCCGGGTTGCGGGCGATGGCCGAGGCACTGGAGGACGGGGTGGTGGGCGACCCGGCGACGGTGGCCGAGTACCACCGCCGGATCCGGGTGGAGACCGACCGGATGACCCGGCTGGTCGACGACCTGTTCGAGCTGTCCCGGATCAACGCCGGCGCGCTGCGGCTGTCGCTGTCCGCGGTGCCGCTCGGCGACGTGGTGTCCGACGCGCTCGCCGGCACCGCGCCACTGGCCGCCGCGCGCCGGATCCGGCTGCTCGCCCCCGAGTCCGGCTGGCCGACGGTGACCGCCAGCGAGCCGGAGCTGGCCCGGGTGGTGGGGAACCTGCTGCTCAACGCGATCCGCTACACCCCGGAGGACGGCACCGTCCGGGTGGACGCCGGCCGGGAGGCCGACACCGCCTGGCTGGCCGTCGCGGACACCTGCGGCGGGATCCCGGAGCGCGACCTGCCACGGGTGTTCGACGTGGCGTTCCGGGGCGAGCCGGCGCGGACCCCGCGCGCGGCCGACGCCGGCGGTTCCGGCGGGCTGGGGCTGGCAATCGTGCGCGGGCTGATTGAGGCGCACGGCGGGCGGGTAGAGGTCCAGAACGTCACCGACGGCTGCCGGTTCGTGGTTCGGTTGCCGGCCGCGGGAACCTGACGCATCGATCCCGCGTCATATTCATTTCCATACATGTACAAGTTTCTCTGGGACGGTAATGGTCATGCCGAATCAGCCGAATGACCGGTACCAGCAGGACGCCGAGCAGCGCTGGCAGGCCGTCGAGGCCGTCGGGCGGTTCCCGGCGCAGGCCGACTACCGGGGGGTTCGCCGCGGCTCACTCTCCTGGGCGGAGCTGAACGCGCTGCCGGCCGGCGCCTCCACCCGGCGCGGTCTCACGGCCCGCTGACCCGTACGACACACCCGGGCGCTCCACACCGAGCTTTGGCACACCTGTCCGGTAGCGTCTCCTGGTCCGAATCCCGGCCTACGACAGGAGAAGCTCCGCGCATGGGCAAGAAGACGATCCACGTCTCCGACTTCACCGGCCAGGTGCTGCACCCCGACGACGAGGTGGTCAAGGTCGTCGTGCTGGAGCACCCGGACCTCGTCGCCGGGCCCGTGCAACTGGACGCCACCCCGGTCGAGGTCGAGAGCATCGACGACGCGGCGCTGGACGTGGCCGTGGTGGAGATCCACGACCGGCACGGCGGAGGCGAGCCGCGGCGGGTGGTGCTGACCGCCAGCGAGTTCGACGCGATGGCCACCGACGTGCCGATGGCGCAACTGCTGCGCACCGCCGAGCGGGTGAAGCCGCCCAAGGCCCGGCGCGGCGCCGAAAAGATCGACTACGGCACCATCGAGCACGCCGGGAAGCCGCACCGCGGCCGGGTCACCGACGAGGAGGCCCGGCTCGTCCGCGAGCGGCTCGACGAGGTGAACAAGCGCCTGGCCGACGCGGGGATCCGCCAGGTCGACCCGGCCGACCCGGAGCACGCGGCCCGCTACGGCTTCCCCACCGCCTGACACGCCGGCGCCGGGCACGCGCCCCCGTGGCGCGTGCCCGGCGGGTGCCGGTCAGGCCCGCTTGCGGGTGATCTCGGCCAGGGCGCCCTCGACCGCCGACTCCAGCGCGGCCTTCTCCAGCCCGAGCCCGGTGAGCACGCCGTCGCCGCCCTCCTCCTCGAGCAGGGCGAGCAGGATGTGCTCCGTGCCCACGTAGTTGTGCCCCAGTCGCAGCGCCTCCCGGAAGGTCAGCTCCAGGACCTTCTTGGCCCGCGCGTCGTAGGGGATCAGGTCCGGGACCTGGTCGGCCTTCGCCGGCAGGGTCGCGCTGACCGCCTCCCGCAACCGCTCCAGGGGTACGCCCCGAGCCACGATCAACGCGGCCGCGAGCCCTTCCGGCTCGGCGAGCAGGCCGAGCGCGACGTGCCCCGGGGTGATCTCGGCGTTGCCGGCCGCCCGCGCCTCCTCCTGCGAGGACAGCACCACGTTGCGGGCCCGCGGGGTGAACCGGCCGAACCCGGCGTTGGGGTCGAGCGCGGCCGCCGTCTCGGCCTTCGCGGCGGACCGCTTCTGGGCGGCCTGCTTGCTCACCCCCATGCTGCGGCCGATCTCCGTCCAGGAGGCCCCCGACCGGCGGGCCTGGTCGACGAAGTGCCCGATCAGGTGGTCGGCGACGTCACCCAGGTGATCGGCGACCAGTACGGCGCCGGCGAGCTGGTCCAGCGCGTCCGTGTGCGTCTTCTTGATGCCGTCGATCAGGTCGTCGAGGCGTACCGGGTGGGTCATCTTCAGCGGCTCTGTCTCCTCCATGCGTCAACCATAGGTTGACGACACTTCTGCGTCAACCATCGGTTGACGATCTCCCTGACGCAGACGACGAAGCGCCCCGACCCGCGGGAGCGGGCCGGGGCGCGTACGACGTGTGGTCAGGCGACGAAGCGGGTACGGCGGCGCCGGGCGATCAGGTAACCGCCGCCGCCGAGCAGCAGCAGCGCGCCGCCAACCCCGGCCAGGACGCCGATGTTCGTGCCGGTCACCGGCAGGCCTCCGCCGCCACCACCCGCACCACCCTCACCGGGCGCAGCCCTGTCTCCTATACACCTCT
>NZ_JBSSLX010000290.1:0-5846 GCF_053890995.1 Micromonospora sp. I033
GTCCAGATCTGGTGCCGGTGGTGCCGGAACGCGTCGGAGGAGCGGACGTCCTCCTCGGCCTCCCGGTCGCCCAGCTCGATGTCGATGACCTCCTTGATCCGCCCGGGGCGGGAGGTCATCACGGCGACCCGCTGGCCGAGGTGGACGGCCTCGTCGATGCCGTGGGTGATGAAGACGATGGTCTTGCCGGTGGCCTGCCAGATCCGGACCAGCTCGTCCTGGAGGGAGTCGCGGGTCTGCGCGTCGAGCGCCGCGAACGGCTCGTCCATGAGCAGCACGTCCGGGTCGTACGCGAGGCTGCGGGCGATGGCGACCCGCTGCTTCATGCCGCCGGAGAGCTCGTGCGGGTAGCGGTCGGCGAACCCGCTCAGCCCGACCAGGTCGAGGTGGTGGGCGACCAGCTCGGCGCGCTCGGCGCGGGGCACGGCCTTGGCCTCCAGCCCGAACGCGACGTTGCCGGCGGCGGTGCGCCAGGGCAGCAGCGCGTACTGCTGGAAGACGATGCCCCGGTCCAGGCCGGGCCCGGTGACCGGGCGGCCGTCCAGCAGCACCTGCCCGGCGGTCGGTGCGCTGAGCCCGCCGAGCAGGTCGAGCAGGGTGGACTTGCCGCAGCCGCTGGGGCCGACGACGACCAGGAACTCGCCGGGGCGTACCCCGAGGGTGAGCGCGTCGAGCGCGGTGACCGCGCCGCCGCTGCCCCGCCGGCCCGGGAAGACCTTCGTGACCCGGTCGAAGAGGATCTTGTCGGTGCTCACGCGCCACCCCCACCGGTGGTGGCGGCCTCGTTGAACTTGTTCGTGTAGAGGTCGGCGGGCTTCGGCCGGTCGCCCTTGAGCTCGCCGGAGCCGGCCAGCCAGTCGATCCAGGTGGTGAACTCGCGGTCGCTGATGAGGCCGCCCCTGCCGGCGACGCCACTGGACTTCCAGTACCGCACGAGCGACGCGTCCTCGTTGCGGCCGCGCTTGGCGATGATGGACTCCAGCCGGGCCACGACCGTCTCCCGGGGCTGGGTGCGCGCCCACTCGATGGCCCTGCCCACCCCGGTGACGAACGCCCGGACGGTCTCCGGGTTGCGCGTGATGAAGTCGTCCCGGAAGACGTAGCTGCCGCCGCTGAACGGGCCGAGCAGCTCGTAGTCGGTGAAGACGGTACGGACGCCGCCGGCGGCGACCGCCTTGTCGCGGATGACGCCGCCGAGCACGGCGACGTCGATCCGCTGCTGCCGCAGCGACTGTTCGATGTTGACCGGGGGCAGCGCGACCAGCTCGACCTTGGCGATCTCGGCCGTGGTCAGGCCGCCCTTGGCCAGCCAGGTCTTGAGCACCGCCTCGGCGTGCGCGCCGAGGGTGTTCATGCCGACCTTCTTGCCGATCAGGTCGCGGGGGCCGCGGATCGGGCTGTCCTGGAGCACGTAGTAGCCCTGGAAGGTCTGCGCGTCGGAGCCGTAGTAGGCGACCACGGCGGTGATCGGGGCGTTCGCGGCCTGGAGCTTGACGATGGCGCCGTTGAAGGCGCCGCCGAAGTCGGTCTGGCCGGTGGCGGTGGCCTGGATGTCCGCCGGGCCGCCGGTGACGTTGCCGATCCAGTTGAGCCTGACGTCGCCGAGGAAGCCGAGGTCGGCGGCGAGCTCGGGGAGGGTCACCTGGCCGACCGAGCCCTGGTAGCGCAGCTCCTTGGTCTGCCTGCCGCCGGCGGCGGCGTCGGCGCCGCATCCCCCGGCGGCGGTGAGGGCGAGCAGGGTGACGGCGGCGGCGAGGGTACGCCGCAGCGACTGACGGGTCGAGGGCATGGAGAGGTCTCCTGATCTGTCCACGATGCGGTGGCGAGGGCCCGCGAGGGGCGCGAGTGCACGCCGCTGCCGGCCGGGCCACGATGCGCCGGCGACGGGAGCGGACGAGCGGAGGAGATGCGACGACCGAGAGCGGTCAGCTCAACAGAGCGCGCTCGCGTGCCGGACCAGGTCGACGTGCACGCGAGCGGTGAGGAGAAGCTCGTCCCGCTGCGACATGACCTCATGCTGCCGACCGTTCTCCGCGCCGGTCAATGCCCTTCCATAGAGTGAGACTTGCATCGCTGGCTTTGTTACAACCCGTCACCACCAGCATTTACCGCCCCTTAACACCTACCCGTTGGATAGAGATTGTGACGGGCGGGAGGGGCACCGTCCAGACCGGATCCGACCGGGTTTCGCGAACCGTCGTTTCGGGCATGTTCGATCCCGCAGACGCAGGGAGACGAAGGAGGACCCCATGGGCATCCAGTTCCGCAAGCGCAAGAAGTACGGTCCGGTGATCCTTCACTTCACGGAGAACGGCTTCTCCTCGTGGAGCTTCAAGATCGGCCGCTGGTCGTGGAACTCCAACACCCGCGCCCACCGCGTCGACCTGCCGGGGCCGCTCTCCTGGAAGCAGGACAAGTCCCGGGCGTGACGTCCCGAGGTCGCGCGGGGTGCCGGTGGTTCACCGGCACCCCGCGCGGCGTCCGGGCGGGCTTCGCCGTTCCGCCGACGGGATACGCGCCGCGGCGGAGAATCGCGGGGTGGCGGACCCTTCGTTCCGGCGGGAGCGGCGGCGGGCCGCGGCGGCCGTCGCGCTGCTGCTGCTGGCCTACTTCGCCGTCCCCGTCGAGCCGGACCCGAACGGCCTGCGGCTGGCCCTGCGCTCCGCCGGCACCCTGATCCTGGTGCTCGTGGTCGCGTTCCTGGTCACCGGCCAGGTACGCCGCCAGCTCGCCGCCACCCAGCCGACCGGCGACGTGGAGACCCGGGCGCTGATCCGGCTCGCCGTCGCGCTGGTCGCCGGGCTGCTGGTCTTCGCCCTCGCCGACTACGTGGTGGCGAACAGCCGCCCGGGCGAGTTCAGCGGCATGCGGACCCGGATCGACGCGCTCTACTTCGCGCTCGCCACGCTGACCACGGTCGGCTACGGCGACGTCAACGCCGAGGGGCAGATCGCCCGGGTGGTCGTCTGCGCCCAGATGGCGTTCAGCATCGGGGTGATCGCCACCGGGGCGTCCATCGTGGTCAGGCAGATGAGCCAGCGGCCGGACCGGCGCTGATCACCACGTCGCCGCCGAGCCGGCCCTGCTCGGGGTCGCGGGTCACCGCGCCGGCGGCGAGCAGCGAGGTGAGCGCCCGGTTGGCGTCGGCGGCCCGGTAGACCGTCGAGGTCGCGGCGAAGCGGCGCAGCTCGGTCACCGTACGCGGGCCGGAGCGGGCGAGTTCGGCCAGCAGTTCGCGGCGCAGTGGGCCGGGTTCCGGGTCGAGGCTGATGTCGAGCAGCCGCCCCGCCGGGTCGGCCGGGTCGCGGTAACGCACCCCGGCGTACTCGTCGACCGCCCAGAGGGCGTCCTTGACCGCCTCCAGACCCCGGTCCGAGCCGGTGGCGTAGCCGAACAGCCGGGCCGGCCCGCCGTCGGCCGGCACCAGCTCGACCTCGGTGACCAGCGGGAAGCCGGCCCCGGTCAGCGCCGGGCGCAGCGACCGGCCGGGCGCGGTGACCAGCAGCACCTCGGCCGGGCGGCCGGACGCGGCGGCGGCCAGCAGGGCCGGGTCGGGCTCGCCGCCGTCGACCACGGTGAACAGCGGGGCGCCCGCCGCGCCGGCCGCCTTGAGCGCCACCGGCAGCCGGTCCGGCCGGCCCGGCACGACGTGCACGGCGACGTCCGCCGGCAGGTCGGCCTCCGCCGCGCCCAGCCGGGCCGGCAGCTCGGCACCGCCGTCGGCGAGCACCAGCACGGTCAGCCGCCGGCCGCGCAGCCGGTCGGCGAACTCGGCCACCACCCGCAGCGCGGCCTCCGCGCCACCGGCGTCGCTCCCGGCGTACGCGAGGGCCAGGGTGGCCCGCCGCGAGCGGTGCAGCGCGGCGGGCAGCCAGTGGTCGAGCTGCCGGACGAGCAGCTCGCGCAGGACGGCGTCGGTCGACATCCTGCCAGCATGGCAGGTCAGGCCGGGATGGAGATGCCCACGCCGCCGCGGGTCTGGCCGCCGTAGCGCTGCCGCTCGCGGTCGAGGTCGAGCCGGCCGATCCGCGTGCGGGCGGCGAGGGCCGCGTCGTCGAGCAGGTCGGCGGGGACGATCCAGACGATCTCGAACTCCAGCCCGTCGGGGTCGCGGCCGTAGAGGCTCTTGGTGGTGCCGTGGTCCGAGGCGCCCACCAGGGCGTCGGCGGCGGCCAGCCGCTCGGCGGTGGCGGCCAGCTCGTCCAGGGTGTCCAGCTCCCAGGCGAGGTGGTAGAGGCCGACGGTGGTCCGGCCGGCCGGGGAGGGTCCGGCGGCCGCGCCGACCTCGAACAGCCCGAGGTCGTGGTCGTTGGTGGAGTCGGGCGCCTGGAGGAAGGCGGCGCCGCGGAAGCCGTCCGGCGTCATCGGCACCGGGCGGAAGCCGAGCACGTCGCGGTAGAAGGCGACGCTGCGGTCGAGGTCACGGACGTAGAGGACGGCGTGGTTGAGCCGGTGGATTCCCATGACCCCGACGGTAGCGCGCTTTGGTTGAGCGTTCAACAACAGGCGCTATGATGGCCGTCATGACCCGGTGGCTGGACCCCGACGAGCAGCGGACCTGGCGGGCGTTCCTCGCCGCCTCCCGGGCGCTGATGGACACCCTCGACCGCGAGCTGCAGCGCGACGCCGGGATGCCGCACGCCTACTACGAGATCCTGGTCCGGCTCTCCGAGGCCCCCGACCGGCGGCTGCGGATGAGCGAGCTGGCCGACGCCACGGGCTCGTCCCGCAGCCGGCTCTCGCACGCCGCCGCCCGGCTGGAGGCGGCCGGGTGGATCCGCCGCGAGGAGTGCGCCACCGACCGGCGGGGCCAGCTCGCCGTCCTCACCGACGCCGGCTTCGCCACCCTGGCCGCCGCCGCGCCCGGCCACGTCGCCGGGGTACGCCGGCACCTGTTCGACGCGCTCAGCCCGGCCCAGGTCGACCAGCTGCGGCGGATCAGCGAGACGCTGGCCGACCACCTGACCGGATCGCGACCAAACTGATCCACTGCGGGTCTTGTACTTACCGTCGTCGGATGAGCACGATGGGGCGTGACCTCCGGCTTCGCTGACCTGACCGTCCAGGCGCACCAGCTGGTGTCCGAAGGCGACCTCGACGGTGCCCAGCGACTGCTCGCCGACGCGCTGAGCGACGCCGATCCCCGCCCCGCCAACGCCTCCGCCGAGCTGGCCGAGGCGGCCGGCCTCCAGGCCCGGGTCCTCGTCGCGCTCGGCGAGCCGCACTCCGCGCGCGGCTGGGCCGCGTTCGCGTACGCGGCGACGACCCGACTGTTCGGGCGCTCCGACGAGCGGACCGTCACCGCCGCCGCGACCCTGGCCGCCGTGCTGCACCGGGTCGGCAGCGACGCCCGCGCCGCCCGGCTCTACTCCGACGTCATCATCGAGCTGACCGCCCGGGACGGGCCGGAGTCCCAGCGGGTGCTGGCCGCGCACGCCGACCTGGCCACCGTGGAATACGCCCGCGGCCGTTGCGACGTGGCCCGCGACCGGTTGCAGGACGCGTGGGAGCTGCACCGCGAGGTCTACGGTGACGGCCATACGAGCGGCATCAAGATGCTGGCCAAGCTCGGCGCGATGGAACGCGACTGCGGCCGGTACGCCGAGTCCCACGAGCACCTGACGCTCGCCGAGGACCTGTGCCGGGAGCACCTGGCCGCCGACGACCCGCTCGCCGCCCAGGTCGCCGGGCTGGCCCGGGCCGCCGCCGACCCGGACCACGTCTGCGACGCGCCGGAGCCGCCGGCCCCGGAGACACCGGTGGTGCCGGCGGCCCGCGTCCCCCCGCCCGCCGAGGGGCCGCCCGACCTGCCGCCCTACCAGCCACCGACGCTCGACGACCCGGTC
>NZ_JBSSLX010000291.1:0-5811 GCF_053890995.1 Micromonospora sp. I033
GAGCCTGGTCGACGTCGCCGACGTCCAGGCCACAGGCCTCGCTGATCCGCACCCCGGTGCCGTAGAGCAGTTCGAGCAGCAGCCGGTCGCGCAGCAGCACGGCCTCGGGTCCGTCGTTCCCGCCCCCGGCCGGTGCCTGGCGCGCCGTGGCGGCGTCCCCGCTTCCGGACAGCCTCGCGTCGTCCGCGTCGGCCGGCGTCCGTGACCGGCCTCCGTCCGGGGCGTCCATCAGCGCGGCGGCCTGGTCGGCGCGCAGGACCGTGGGCAGCTCCCGGTGTGCCTTGGGACTGGCCAGCGGTGCCGCCACGTCGCCGGCGAGCAGGCCGGCCCGGTGCGCCCAGGCGCTGAACGTACGGGCGGCGGCGGCCCGCCGGGCGAGGGACGTCCGGGCCGCGCCCACGGTCCGTTGCTTCGCCAGCCAGCTCCGCAGCACGGTCAGGTCCAGCTCCGACAGGTCGGCGCAGCCCATCCGCACCGCGTGGTCGAGCAGCGAGACGACGTCCGTCACGTACGCCCGCACGGTGTGCGCGGACCGGTTGCGTACCTGGGCCAGGTGGTCGGCGAAATCGTCCACGGCCTCCCGCATCGGCGTGGGCAGCGCCTCGTGGGCCGCCCGCGTGCCGCGTCGCTGGTCAGTCACCGGGAACACCCGGCCGGCGCGTGGGTGCCACGGGTGTCCGGCGCGCGCTCCGACGCGGTGCGGTGGGTGCCACGAGTGTCCGGCGCGCGCTCCGGCGCGGTGCGGTGGGGGCGGTCGGGGAACACCGCTTCAGCCTACGGACGTGTGTGGGCGGCGGCCGGCCGCCGCTCCGGGCTGGAGGCTGGTGGAAGGGTCGCCGGGCGTCCGTCCCGGCCGGCCTGAGTGACGGGTTGGGCGCGGCACGCCGTTCGGGGTGGCTGACCCGGCCCTGGACAGGGGAAACTGTTGCTACGAAGAGGACGGTGGCAACGTCCCCGGGTCCGCCGACGGCGACCCTTCGGTGTTGCCGAACGGTGCCGACACCCCGCCTCGCGGCGGGCGGCCGGGCGCTACGGCGTACCGGCCTGGTGGCGGCGCGGAAGGGTGATTCGCGAAACGGATCGGAACGGGCGTCCCCGGGACGGCGACGCCGGTGGGAGGAGGGACCGAGCGTGGGGGTGGATGCCGTCCTCTACCGGCAGGTGCGGGCCGGGCCGGCTCGCCGCCGGCCGTCGTACGTCTCCACCGAGGTGGTGGCGGACCCGCACGACGTCCTGCTGGATCTGCTCGAGCGGGTGCGGGGCGGGGGGCGTACGCCGCTGCTGGACCGGGTCGATCCGCTCGGTGAGCTGGTGGTGGACGCCGAGTCGATTCCGCAACTGCTCGCCGAGCTGCCCTGCCTGGCGGAGGTGGCCCGGGCGCCGGCGGAGGTCGACCAGATCCGTCGGCTGGCCCTCCTCGCCCGGCGCTGCCTGAGCAGCCGCGACGCCGAGATCCGGTTCGAGGGTGACTGACCGGCAGCGCAGACGCGGCAGGCTCGGGCCGACTGACCAACAGCGTAGGCCCGGCAGGCTCGGGGCGACTGAGCGACAGCGCAGGGCCGGCCGGCTCGGGAGCGGCTGACCGACAGGGCAGGGCCCGGCAGGTCAGCCCGGCGCAGCCGCCGACTGGTTCGGACCGGCATCCGTCGGTGCCCGGCCGGCCCCGGTCTCGCGCTTGGGCGGCGGCGCGAGGGCGTAGCCCTCGTCGCGGCGTACCACCATGGCCAGCTCCTCCAACATGGAGAGCTTGCGCATCGCCGTGCGGAGGTCGACCCCGGCGCGCGCCGCGACGCGCTCCAGGCCGACCGCCTTCCGCCGGGGCAGCGCCTCCAGCACCTGGACCGCCTCGTCGTCGAGCCGGTCCCGCGCGCGTTCGGGCGCGCGGGCGGGTGCCGCCAGGTCGTACCCGATCCGCCCCACCTCCTCCAGCACGTGGGCGGTGCCGGTCACCAGCCGCGCCTTGTGCTGCTCGCGGAGCGCCTCGTGCGCGCCCACCGACATGGCCGAGGTGACCGGCCCCGGCACCACCATTCCCGGCCGGCCCACGCCGAGCGCCCGGTTCAGGGTCTGGGTCGCGCCGCTGCGGGCCGCCGCCTCCACCAGCACCGTGCCCCCGGTCGCCGCCGCGATGACCCGGTTGCGGATGAGGAACCGGGGCCGCAGCGGCTCCGCACCGGGCATCCACTCGCTCACCAGCAGGCCCGTCTCGGCGATCCGGTCGAACAGCGCGGCGTTGCCCATCGGGTACGGGCGGTCCAGCCCGCAGGCCAGCACCGCGACCGTGAGCCCGCCGGCGGTCAGCGCGCCCCGGTGCGCCGCGGAGTCGATGCCGAACGCCCCGCCGGAGACCACCGTCCAGTCCCGGTCGGCCAGCCCGTAGCCCAGCTCGGTGGCGACGTGCGTGCCGTACGGGGTTGCCGCCCGGGCGCCGACCACGGCGACCGACCGCTCCAGCGCCTCGCCCAGCGGCCACGCCCCGCGTACGAAGAAGCAGAGCGGCGGGGCGGTCTCCAGGTCGACCCGGCGGCCGGCCCCCGACAACAGCAGCCCGCGCAGGTCCGCCACCCGGGCCGGCCATTCCTCGTCCTCGGGGGTGACCACCCGCGCGCCGAGCCGTTCGGTACGGGCCAGCGCCCGCTCCGCCACCGCCCGCGCCTCGCCGACGGCGGAGCGGGCGGCCACCGCCGACCGGAGTGCCCGGTCCGGCGCGCCGCCGTCCAGCAGCAGGTCGAGCGCGGCGACCGGGCCGTGCTGGTCGACGAGCCGGTGCACCGACCAGGTGCCGGGCTCGGCGAGCCAGGTCAGCGCCACCCGCGCCAGCAGGCGGTCCGCGGTGCCGGTCATGCGCCCTCTCCCGTCCTCAGCTGGATGGCCTCCGCGATGTCCCCGCCGTCGGGACGGTCCCGCCCGTCCAGGTCCGCGATGGTCCAGGCGAGCCGGATGACCCGGTCGAAGCCGCGGGCCGACAGCGAACCGGTGTCGAGCCTCTTCCGCAGTTCCCGGGTGTCCCGCCCCGACAGCCGCCACGGCGGTTGGCGCAGGTACGGGCCGGGGATCTCGGCGTTCAGCCGGCGACCGGTCGACGCCCACCGGTCGGCGGCGGCCCGTCGCGCCGCGGCGACCCGGGCCGCGACCGTCGCGGACGACTCGCGGGGCGTGCCGGTCTGCAACAGCTCCGCGGCGCGGACCGGGGGCAGCCGCACCTGCACGTCGACCCGGTCGAGCAGTGGACCGGAGAGCCGGCCCAGGTAGCGCCGCCGGGCCAGCGGGGTGCACTCGCAGTCGATGTCGCCGGACGGCTTCGCGCAGGGACACGGGTTCGCGGCCAGCACCAGTTGGGTACGGGCCGGATATTCGGTGGAGCCCTGCGTCCGGGCGACCTGGACCCGGCCGTTCTCCAACGGCTGGCGCAACGCCTCCAGCGCCCCCTTGCTGAACTCGGCCGCCTCGTCGAGGAAGAGCACGCCCCGGTGGGCCAGCGACACCGCCCCGGGACGGGCGAGCCCGGACCCGCCGCCCACCAGCGCCGGCACCGTGGCGGTGTGGTGCGGCGCCTGGAACGGGGGCCGGCGGAGCAGCCGGCCACCGGGCGGCAGCAGGCCGGCGATCGAGTGCAGGGCGGTGACCTCCAGGGCGGCGTCGTCGTCGAGCTCCGGCAGGACGGACGGCAGCCGCTCGGCGAGCATGGTCTTGCCCGCGCCCGGCGGGCCGAGCAGCGCCAGGTGGTGCCCGCCGGCCGCCGCCACCTCCAACGCCCGGCGGCCGAGTCGCTGCCCGGCCACGTCGGCGAGATCCGGCCCACCGGTGACGGGGGTGGGCGGGTCGGCCGGTGGGGCCAGCAGCGGCGTGCCGTCCCGGACGAAGGCGACGAGCCGGTGCAGGGTGTCGACGGCGCGTACGCGGACGCCGGGGATCACCGCCGCCTCGGCGGCGTTGCCGGCCGGGACCACCACCTGGGGGAACCCGGCGCGGGCCGCGGCGGCGACCATCGGCAGCACGCCCCGCACCGGGCGGACCGTGCCGTCGAGGCCCAACTCGCCGAGGACCACCGTGGCCTCGAGCGGCACCAGCGGCAGCTCGCCCGAGCCGCCGAGCACCGCCACGGCGATGGCCAGGTCGAAGGCGGAACCGTATTTCGGGAGGGTGGCCGGGAGCAGGTTGAGGGTGATCCGGCGGTTCGGCCACTTCTGGCCGGAGTTGACGATGGCCGCGCGGACCCGGTCCCGGGCCTCGTGCAGCGCGGTGTCGGGCAGGCCGGAGATCACCACGCCGGGCAGCCCGGGGGCCAGGTCCGCCTCGACCTCCACCACGTGCCCGGCCATGCCGACCAGGCCCACGCAGAGCACCTTCGCGTAGCTCATGTCAGAAGGCGCCCCTCAGGTGTTCGACCCGGGCCGGCCCGGCGACCGGGAGCCGGACCGCGAGGACGTCGAAGCGGACCTCCTCGGCGGTCGTGCCCGTCGCGGCGAGCCAGCGCGCGGCAAGCCCGCGCAGCCGGCGGGCCTTGGCCCGCACCACCGCCTCGGCCGGGCTGCCGAACTCCTCCGTCCGCCGGGTCTTCACCTCGCAGAAGGCGAGCACCGGCCCGTCCCAGGCGATGATGTCGATCTCCCCCTCGGGGCACCGCCAGTTCCGGGCGACCGGGTGCAGCCCCGCCTCGATCAGGTGCCGGACCGCGCACCGCTCGCCGTACGCCCCGACGGCCTGGTTCCGCTTCGTCATGCCGGCCAGCGTGCGGCGGTCGGGCCGGCCGTGGGCCCCGGGCGGGGCGCCCTGTGGACGACGGGCTGCCCTGTGGACGGGCGGACGATCATGCGCGCGCTGTGCTAGCACCCGGCCGGCCGGTCACGGGTCGTGTGCCCGTGACGACCCCTCGATGCGGCGATGACCAGCGGCGGCGGCCGGGGTGCCCGGATGGCGCGCGTGGTGGCGGTCGCATACCGTGCCGGTCGTGGACGGACGACGGAGCTTTCCCGAGGATCAGCAGGGGTCGCACTGGGGCGACGGCGGATACGAGCCGGACTGGCGGGCCGCCGGCGAACCGCGCTACCGCGACGACGACTTCCGCGCCCCGGAGCAGCGCACCGGCGAGAACCGGTACGGCGACCCGGGCCGGTTCGGGACCGCCGACCCGCTGAGCGACGACACGGGCGGGTGGCGGTCGCGCCGGGCCGAGGACCCGGTGGAGACCTCCGGCGAGTTGCCGGGGGAGCGCGGCGGCCGGCGGGCGGCCCGCGAGTCCGCCGACCCGCTCGGCGCGGACCGCGCCGCCGCCGACCCGCTGCGTCCCGGCCCGCTGGGCGGCTACCCGGTCGTGGAGACGGGCCGTCCGGTCGAGCCGACCCACGCCGGCCCGACGCCGACCCATGCCGGCCCGACGCCGATCGGCGCGGGGGACCGGCCGGGCCCCGGTGCGGCGACCCCGCTGATCGTCGGGGAGCGCCCGGGTGGCCCCGCGCCGGAGGTGGCGGCCGGGCCGGTCCCGCACCCGCTGGAGATGCCGACCGGCCCGATGCCGTCGGTCGCGCCCCGGCTGGACGGTCCGCCGCCCGGCGACGGCGTCTACCGGACCCGGCGTCCGGCGCTCGCCGTGCTGCTGGCGGTGATGGTGCTGGTCCTGGAGATCCCCGCGCTGCGGGTGCTGCTGCGGGGCGTGGTCCGCGACCCGGTCTCCACCTCGCACGTCGTGGTGGGCACCTTCCTGGTGGTCGGGCTGCCGATCTTCGGCACCGGCCTGTACGGGCTGCGCACCGGAGGGCTGGCGCTCGCCGACGGCAGCCGCGGCTGGCTCCGCCCGCCGACCGCCTACCT
>NZ_JBSSLX010000292.1:0-5795 GCF_053890995.1 Micromonospora sp. I033
CCCTGCGCCTGGCCGCCACCAACCCGGTCGTCCTGCTCACCGCGGAGCTCCCGTGACCGTCCACCCGGAGGAACCCGTGCCCACACCGTCGGACCCGTCAACCGGGGACCCCTGCTCCACCGGAGGCGTCAAGAAGGGGCCCTTCCTCGTCGGGCTCGTGGCGGCGACCGCGGCCGGCCGGCGGCACGCGGGCACCCTCGCCGCGGCCTGGCCGCACGCCCGCGCCGTGGAGGCGGAGAGCGCCGCCGACGCGCTGCGGATGGCGTGGCGGGAGTGCGACGGGGTGGTCGCCTTCCTGGCCACCGGCGCCGTGGTCCGCATCCTGGCGCCCCTGCTGGGCGACAAGCACGCCGACCCGGCCGTGGTGGTGGTCGACGAGGCGGCCCGCCACGCCGTGGCCCTGCTCGGCGGGCACGCCGGCGGCGCCAACGCCCTCGCCGCCGAGGTCGGCGCGCTGCTCGACGCCCGGCCGGTGGTCACCACCGCCACCGACGCGGTCGGCCTGCCCGGGCTGGACACCCTCGGCTGGCCGGTGGAGGGCGCGGTGGCCGCGGTGTCCCGGGCGATCCTCGACGGCGAGCCGGTCCGGCTGGTCGCCGACGCCACCTGGCCGCTGCCCGCCCTGCCCGAGCACGTTCACGTCGAGGTCACGCCCCCGCCGGCCACCACCGCGACGTCAGCCGCCGGAGCGGCCGCCGGTGAAACCGGCGGCTGGCGGGTCCTGGTCACCGACCGGGTCGTACCGCTCGACGGGCGGACCGTGGTGCTCCGGCCGCCGTCGCTGGTCGCCGGGGTCGGCTCCAGCCGGGGCGTGCCCACCGCCGAGGTGACCGACCTGCTGGGCCGGGTGCTCGCCGACGCCGGCCTCAGCCCGGCCAGCCTGCGCTGTCTGGCCAGCGTGGACCTCAAGGCCGACGAGGCGGGCATCCGGGCGACCGCCGAGGCGTACGGCGTACCCCTGGAGACCTGGCCGGCGGCGGAGTTGGCGGCGGTCGACGTGCCGCACCCCAGCGAGGTGGTCCGCGCCGCGGTCGGCACGCCGAGCGTCGCGGAGGCCGCGGCGCTGCGCCACGGCGGCACGCTGCTGGTGCCGAAGACGGCCTCGGCCATGGCCACCGTCGCGGTGGCCCGGCGGGCGCCGCGCGGCCGGCTCGCCCTGGTCGGCCTCGGCCCCGGCGCGGCCGACCTGCGCACCCCGCGCGCGGTGGCCGAGCTGCGTCGGGCCGCCGTGGTGGTCGGCCTGGACCAGTACCTCGACCAGGTCCGCGACCTGCTCCGCCCCGGCACCCGGGTGCTGGCCAGCGGGCTCGGCGCGGAGGAGGCGCGGGCCCGGGCCGCCGTCGCCGAGGCCACCGCCGGCCACGCCGTCGCCCTGGTCGGCTCCGGCGACGCCGGGGTGTACGCGATGGCCAGCCCGGCCCTGGAGTACGCCGACGACCGGATCGACGTGGTCGGCGTGCCCGGGGTGACCGCGGGCCTTGCCGCGTCCGCGCTGCTCGGCGCGCCGCTCGGGCACGACCACGTCTACCTGAGCCTGTCCGACCTGCACACCCCGTGGGAGGTGATCGTGAGCCGGCTCGCCGCCGCGGCGGAGGGCGACCTGGTGGCGCTGCTCTACAACCCGCGCAGCCGCACCCGGGACTGGCAGCTCGGCGCCGCGCTGGCGACCTTCGCCGCGCACCGCCCGCCGGACACACCGGTCGGCGTGGTGCGCAACGCCAGCCGGCCGGGGCAGCGGGTGCACCTGGCCACCCTCGCCACCCTCGACCCGGCGCTGGTCGACATGTACAGCGTCGTGGTGGTCGGCAGCTCGCAGACCCGGGTGGTCGCCGGCCGGATGGTCACGCCCCGGGGGTACCGGTGGCGGTCGTGACCATCGGCCCCTGCCAGGGCTGCGGCGCCTGCCTGCTCACCTGCCCGGTGCACGCCATCCGTCCCACTCCCGCCGGCCTGCGGGTCACCGACCGCTGCACCGGCTGCCTCGAATGCCTGGAGATCTGCCCCGTGGACGCCATCCGCGTCGACCCCGAACCCGGAGGAGAGCGATGACCTCGACCCCGACCGCCGCCCCGACCGTCGGCCGCTGGAGCCGCGCCGAGCGGGCCCGCCTCGGTGGCATCGTCTGCGCGATCGCCGCGCTGCACGTCGCCGGCGTGACCCTGTACCTGTACTGGAACAACCAGCCGGTGGCGGCCGGCGGGCTGGCCGGCGCCGGCACCCTGGCCTACGTGCTGGGGGTGCGGCACGCCTTCGACGCCGACCACATCGCCGCCATCGACGACACCACCCGGCTCATGCTGCTGCGCGGCCGGCGGCCGGTCGGCGTCGGCTTCTTCTTCGCCCTGGGGCACAGCGCCGTGGTGCTGCTGCTCGCCCTGGTGGTCGGGCTCGCCTCCACCCGGCTGACCGGCGACCGGATGGCCGGCGTTCGGGAGGTCGGCGCCACCGTCGCGGTGGTCACCGCCACCGGCTTCCTGCTGCTGGTGGCGGCGCTGAACGCGGTGGTGCTGGCCGGGCTGGCCCGGCTCTGGCGGCGGCTGCGCGCCGGCGCCCTGGACGAGACCGAGCTGGACCTCCTGCTGCTCAACCGGGGGCTGATGCACCGGATCCTCGGGGCCCGGGCCCGCACCCTGGTCCGCTCCTCCTGGCACATGGCCCCGGTCGGCTTCCTCTTCGGGCTGGGCCTGGAGACGGCCAGCGAGGTGACCCTGCTGGCGCTCTCGGCGAGCACCGCCGCCGCCGGCGGGCTGCCGGTGCTGGCCCTGCTCACCCTGCCGTTGCTCTTCGCCGCCGGGATGTCCGCCATGGACACCGCGGACAGCCTGCTGATGAGCCGCGCCTACTCGTGGGCGTACCGGCAGCCGGCCCGCCGGCTCTGGTACAACCTGGCCACCACCACGATGACCGTGCTGGTCGGCGGCCTGGTGGCCAGCGTCTACCTGGCCGGGCTGCTCGCCGACCACCTCGGCGCGACCGTCCTGGCCGGGTACGCGTCGATCGCCGACCACTTCGAGCAGCTCGGCTACGCCGTGGTGGTCCTCTTCGCCCTCGCCTGGGGCGGCGCCGTGCTGGTCTGGCGGCTGCGCGGCTACGACCGCCGCTACGGGCGGGCCGGCTCATGAGCCGGACGGTGCACCCGATCGAGGCGGAGTCCTACCGGATCCTGCGCGACCGGGTCGACCTGTCCCACCTGCCGCCGCTGACCCGGGCGGTCACCGAGCGGGTGGTGCACGCCAGCGCCGACCTGGACTACGTCGGCGACCTGGTCTGCGACGAGGACGGCCTGGCTGCCGGGCTGGCCGCGTTGCGGTCCGGCGCGCCGATCGTCACCGACGTGTGGATGGTGGCCGCCGGGATCACCGGCGCCGGTCGGGAGATCGTCTGCCCGGTCGCCGAGCCGGCCGCCGCCGACCTGGGCCGCGCCGCCGGCATCACCCGCTCGGCCGCGGCGGTGCGGATCGCGTACGACCGGGTCGGCCCGGGCGCGGTCTGGGTGGTCGGCTGCGCGCCCACCGCGCTTGTCGAGCTGATCGGCCTCGACGCGGCCCCGGCCCTGGTGGTCGGCCTGCCGGTCGGCTTCGTCGGCGCGGCCGAGTCCAAGGCGGCGCTGCGGGCCAGCGGCCTGCCCGCCGTGTCCAACGTGGGGGAGAAGGGCGGCTCCGCGGTGGCCGCCGCCGCCCTCAACGCCCTGCTGTACCTGGAGGACAAGTGAAGCACCTTCCCCCGCTGCTGATCGTCGGGCACGGCACCCGCAGCGCGGCCGGCGTCGCCCAGTTCGCCGCGTTGGTCGAGCGGATCCGCCGCCGGGACGCCCTCGCCGACGTGGACGGGGGCTTCATCGAGCTGTCCCGCCCGCCGCTGACCGACGCGGTCGGCGCGCTGGTCGGGCGGGGCCACCGCCACCTCGTGGCGCTGCCGCTGGTGCTGGCCGCCGCCGGGCACGGCAAGGGGGACATCCCCGCCGCCCTGGCCCGGGAGCGGCAGCGCCATCCCGGCCTGCGGTACGCGTACGGCCGGCCGCTCGGGCCGCACCCGCTGCTGCAGGAGGCGCTGGCGGAGCGGATCGACGCGGCGCTCGACGGCGCCGACCGGGCCGGCACCTGGGTCGCGCTGATCGGGCGCGGCTCCACCGATCCGGACGCCAACGCCGAGGTGACCAAGGTGGCCCGGCTGCTCTGGGAGGGGCGCGGCTACGCCGGGGTGGAACCCGGCTTCGTCTCGCTGGCCGAGCCGTCCGTGCCGGCCGTGCTGGAGCGGCTGCGCCGGCTCGGCGCCCGGCGGATCGTGGTCGCCCCGTACTTCCTCTTCGCCGGGGTGCTGCCCGACCGGATCGTGGCGCAGAGCCGGGAGTTCGCCGCCGGCCATCCCGGCCTGGACGTGCGGGTGGCCGAGGTGATCGGCGACTGCGACGCCCTCGCCGACCTGGTCCTCGAACGGCACGCCGAGGCGCTGCGCGGGGACATCCGGATGAACTGCGACACCTGCGCGTACCGGGTGGCGCTGCCCGGGTTCGCCGACAAGGTGGGCCGGCCGCAGACCCCGCACCACCATCCGGACGACCCGGCAGACGGCCACGGTCACCACCACCACCACGAGCCGGCGCTGCGTCCCGGGCAGGTGGCCGTGGTGGGCGGCGGGCCCGGCCCGGACGACCTGATCACGGTACGCGGGCAGGCGCTGCTCGACGCCGCGGACGTGGTGGTCGCCGACCGGCTCGCCCCGGCCGGGCTGCTGCGCCGGCTCCGCCCCGGCGTGCTGCTGGTGGACGCGGCCAAGGTGCCCCGCGGCCCGTCGATGGCCCAGGACACCATCAACGACACGCTGATCGGGCACGCCCGCGCCGGGAAGCGGGTGGTCCGGCTCAAGGGCGGCGACCCGTACGTCTTCGGCCGCGGCCACGAGGAGGTCCTGGCCTGCGCGGCGGCCGGGGTGGAGACGGTGCTGGTGCCCGGGGTGAGCAGCGCGGTGGCCGCGCCCGCGCTGGCGGGCGTGCCGGTGACCCACCGGGGCGTGGCCCACGAGGTGACCGTGGTCTCCGGGCACCTGCCGCCCGGGCACCCGGACTCCCTGGTGGACTGGACGGCGCTGGCCCGGGCCCGGGGCACGCTGGTGCTGCTCATGGCGGTCGACACCGTCGGGCGGATCGCCGCCGAACTGCTCGCCCACGGGCGGGCGGCGGATACGCCGGTGCTGGTGGTCCGGGACGCCGGCCACCCGGACCAGTGGACGGCCCGGTGCCGGCTGGACGAGGTCGGCGCGCTCGCCGAGCGGGACGAGGTCCGGCCGCCGGCGGTGTTCGTGGTCGGGCCGGTGGTGGCGCTCGCCGCCGACCCGGCTCCGGCGTCCGCCGCGGCCGGCGCGGGTCCGGTCCCCGCCGCGGCCGATCCGCCTCCGGTGCCGGCCGCCTCCGCGTGGGGGTGAGCGGGGCGGGTCTGAGCGGGGCGGCCCGGCGGATCAGCCGGTGAGGGCGTGGGCCAGCGCGTACCCGACGGTGGCCGCGGCGAGACCGGCGGCGATGCTGCCCAGCACGTTGGCGAGGGCGTGGCCGCGGTGGCCCGCGCGGTGCAGGCGCAGGGTCTCGTAGCTCAGCGTGGACCAGGTGGTGAGCGCGCCGCAGAAGCCGGTGCCGACCAGGGCGGTCACCGCGGGGGAGGCGGGCACCGCGGCCACCACGCCGAGCAGCAGCGATCCGGAGACGTTGACGGTCAGGGTGCCCCACGGAAAGGAGGAGCCGTGGCGGGCCTGGACGGCCCGGTCGGCCAGGTAGCGCAGTGGGGCGCCCAACGCCGCCCCGA
>NZ_JBSSLX010000293.1:0-5713 GCF_053890995.1 Micromonospora sp. I033
GACCCAGGGGCCCACGCCGGCCGCCGGCAGCTCGGCGGCGGGTTCGTCGGCGGTCGGCAGCCCCTCGATGGCGGCGGCGAACTCGCCCACCGTGGCGTTCGCCAGGGACAGCGGGGTGGCGGGTAGCGCCCGGCCCAGCTCCCCGGCGATCTCGGCGGCGAGCTGCCCGACCCGGATCGAGTTCAGGTGCAGGTCGGCGAGGAGGCGGGTGCCCGGACCGACCTCGGCGGCGGGCAGTTCGGCCAGGTCGGCCACCCGGGCGGCGACCAGCTCGGCGGTGCCCCGGCCGTCGGCCGGGCGGGCCGCCGGTGCCGGCCGGGGGCGCGGGTCCGGCGTCGCGGCCCGGTGCGCTGGCAGGGCCACCGCCGGCGGCTCCTGCTCGCACGGGTTGACCAGGAACGCCCGCTCCCGGTCCAGGTCGAACGGGCGGGTGAACCGCCGGGCGAAGAAGGGGGTCACGTCGTCGACCGCGCCGGCGGCGAAGAGCGCCGCGGTCCCGGCGGCCACGCCGGCTCCGTCCGCCGCGCCGGCGTCCAGGCTGACCGCGGTACGCCCGGCCGCCTCGGCCAGCGCCGCGAGCATCCGGCCGGGACCGACCTCGACCAGCAGGTCGGCGTCGAGGAGGCGGAGCGCCTCGCGGAACCGGACCGGGCCGGTGAGCTGCCGGACCAGCACCTCCACCGGGTCGTCGTCGCCCCACCACGCCCCGGTGACCGTGGACGCCACCGGCCGCGCCGGCCGCCGCCACGGGATCCGCGCGGCCGTCGCGCGGAGCGCCTCGGCGGCCGGGGCCATCAGCGGCGAGTGGAAGGCGTGCGAGACGGGCAGCGGCGTCGCCTCGATCCCGGCGCGCCGGGCGGCCGCGGCGACCCGGTCCAGCTCCGGCCGGGCGCCGGCCACCACCACGTGCCGCTCGCCGTTGTCGGCGGCCACCACCGCGCCGGTGCCGTCGGCCAGCTCCCGGGCGGTTTCCAGGTCGGCCCGGAGCGACAGCATCCCCGAGGGCACCTCGGTCGCCGAGGACATCGCCACGCCGCGCGCCCGGGCGAGGGCGAGGGTGTCCCCGGCGTCCACGGCGCCCGCCCAGCTCAGCGCGGCCAGCTCACCGAGGCTGTGGCCCACCGCACCGACCGGTCGGGCGCCGAGCCGCTCCAGCCAGCGGATCCCGGCCAGGCTGTCGGCGACGATGGCCGGCTGGGCGACCGCCGTGTCGACCGGCTCCGCCGGCGCGGGTTGCGCCTGGTCCGGAGCGCCGTCCGGCGCCGAATCGCGGCCGGAGCCGGTCCCCGTGTCCGCGTCGTCGAGGAGGTGGCCCAGCGCGCCCCGGTCGGTGTGCACCGGTGCGGCCTGGCCGGGAAAGAGCAGCCCCACCCGCAGCGGCTCCCCCACCACCAGGAACACCCCGCGACCCGGGTCGAGCAGGCGCCGGCCACCCCCGGCCAGGTGCCCGAGCGCCCGGTCGACGGCGGTGACCAGCCCGTCGGCGTCACGGACGGCGGCGGCGAACCGGGCCGGCGCGTCCGCGCGGTGGCCGGCGGCGAGACCGGCGGCGAGGTCGGTCAGCTCGGGGCGGGACAGCGCGGTCGCCGCCGCCCGGAGCCGGGTGAGCAGCCCGGTCAGCGCGGCCGCGTCCGGCGCGCCGCAGACCACCAGCTCGTGGTCCGGATGCGGCCGGCTCAACCGCCGCACGTGCGCGCTGAGCGGCCGGGGCGCCGACGGAGCCGTCCCGCCGAGCACCACGTGCGTGTTGATGCCGCCGAAGCCCATCGCGCTGACCGAGGCGTACCGCTCGCCGGCCTGCCAGGGCCGGGCCGCGTCGGTGACCCGCAGCGCGCCGCCCTCGGCGAGCAGCGGGTGCGGCCGGCGGCAGCCGGTGGTCGGCGGCAGCACCTCCCGGTGCACGGCCAGCACCGCCTTGATCAGCCCGGCCACCCCGGCCGCCGCCTTGGTGTGCCCGATGTTCGCCTTGATGCTGCCCAGCACCGCCGGGGGCGCGGCCGGCCCGCGCACGCCGAGCAGCGCCCGCAGTTCCGCCTCGTCGCCGACGGCGGTGCCGGTGCCGTGCCCCTCCACCAGCCCGACCGCGCCGGGCTCGATGCCGGCCCGGTCGTACGCCCGGCGCAGCGCCAGCCGCTGGCCGCTCTCCTCCGGCCGGGTCAGCCCACCGCTGCCGTCCGACGAGGACGCCCAGCCGAGCAGCCGCCCGTACGGGCGCAGCCCCCGCTCCAGCGCGTACCCGGCCCGGGCGAGCACCACCACGCCGCAGCCCTCGCCGGGCAGGAACCCGGTGGGCCGGGCGTCGTACACCCGCATCTCGTCCCCGGCCAGCGCGCCGACCCGGGAGAACCCGACCAGCTCCAGCGGATCGAGGCTGAGGTCCACCCCGCCGGCCAGCGCCACGTCGAGCTGGCCGCCGGCCACCGCCTCCGCCGCGGTGATCACCGCGAGCAGCGACGACGCGCAGGCACCGTCCACGGTGTAGCCGGTGCCGTGGAAGTCGAACTGGTTGCAGATCCGCCCGGCGATGGTGTTGGCCAGCGCGCCGGCCAGGGTCTCGTCGCCGGGCACCGGGAACGGCGCCTTGAACCGCTCCTCGACCCGGTCCAGCAGCGCCGCGACCTCGTCGGTGGCGAGCCCTCCGTCGACGAGGCCGGCGGCCACCGCCCGGCGCACGTACGGCCAGCGGATCCGCATCGCGGCGGCCCGGGAGAACTCGCCGGTCAGCGAGTTGCCGATGACCACGCCGACCCGGGACCGGTCGGTGCCGATCCCCTCCGGCAGGCCGGCGTCGACCAGGGCGTCCGCGGCGGTCTCCAGCGCCAGCCAGTGGGACAGGTCCACGGCCCGGAAGGTGCTGCCCGGGATCCGGAAGCGGGCCCGGTCGAAGCGCCACCCGTCCAGCACGGCGGCCCGGCGGACCGTGGTCTGGTCGGGGCCGTCGCCGCCGTAGTCGGCCAGCGGCAGCCGGCCGGCCGGCAGCGGGCGGAACGCCTGCCGTCGGTTGAGGACGTTCTCCCACAGCTGGGCCGGGTTGTCCGCCGCCGGGTAGCGGCAGGCCAGGCCCACGATCACCACGTCGTCGTCGACCATCACGGTCTCCTTGCTCGTACGAAAGGGGTGGGTCACCTGGCGGCGGGCACCGGCACCTGACCCACGTCGGCGGGGGCGGCGTCGGCCCTCAGGGTCCCGGCGGGCCGGTCCGCGCCCGGCACGGGGGCGCCGTCGGCGCGGTCGCGCAGGTTGGCGCCGAGGATCACCAGGGCGCGCAGCCCGCAGACGATGACCAGCGCGAAGAACAGGCCGAAGGTGATGTGGGCGAGCACCAGCAGCCCGTAGACGGCCGCCGTGGCCAGGCCGAACAGCACCTGCCGGCGCGGGGCGGCCGGCGTCGTCCCCGGGTCGGTGATCATGTAGTTGGTGAAGAGGATGAACGCGATCCCGGTCATCGGCAGCAGCGCGGCGGCCAGGTGCGCGTCGAAGAACGCCGAGCGGAGCACCGCCTGGAGGACGAAGCCGCCGACCCAGCCCAGGATCAGCGGCAGCCGTCGGGTCAGTTTGCCGTTGAGCATGGTGCCGGCGGCCAGGATGGCCAGCGGGATCACCACGTCGACCGGCCCGTCCACGTCCTCGCTGAAGTGGTAGGGCGGGGCGATGCTGACCCAGCTGAACAGGATCAGCGTCACGCTGATGCCGAAGTTGCTCGGGTTGAGCACGTGCCGCAGGCTGCCGCGGACCCGCAGCCGGATCACGTACTTGCTGCTCACCGCGACCGCGGCGGCGAACATGGTGGGCGCCAGGCTCTGGTTGCCGTAGAGCAGCATGGCGCAGGCCAGGCCGGCGATGTGCGCGGGCAGCAGGAAGTTCAGCAGCGCCACCGGCCCGCCCCGGTAGCGCTCGCGGCGCCCGGTGGCGCGCGCCTCGACGGTTTCCAGCAGCAGGTCCACGGCGTACGCGGTGAGCACCGCCACGACCGGCGTGACGTACGCCTGCTCGAAGCCGAGCAGCAGGTGCCCGACGATGTTGAAGACGGTGATGGAGAGCGCGAACCGGCGCAGCGCCTTGATCCGGGGGTCCGGTCGGTTCGCCGTACGGGGAGTGGCCTGTTCGGACACGGTCGACCTCCTGGGGCTCGACGGTCGGCTACGCGGTCGGGGCGAGCACGAGGCTGTGCCACCCGGGGTTCAGGGACCTGGTCAGGGCGTGCTGGCCGGCGGCGTCGCGCCAGGTCACCGTGACGGTGGCCGGGCCGGACGAGTCGCCGAGCCCGAAGAGCAGGTCGGGGGAGTTGCCGCCGGTGTGGCCGTTGGCGGGGTAGAGCTGGGCGGTCAGCGGGGTGCCGTCGGCCTTCCGCACCTGCACCGTCGCGCCGACCGCGGGCCGGGGCTTCCCGCCCGGGACGGCGGCCGGCAGCAGCAGTCGCAGGCCGAGGTGGGTGCGGGCCGGGCCGGTGTTGTGCAGGAACTGCGACCGGGCCCACTGGTTGGCCACCACCAGGTCGAGCCGCCCGTCGTGGTCGACGTCGCCGACGGCCAGGCCGCGGGTGGTGGCGTGCTGCCGGAAGGCGAGCCGGTCGGAGACGTCCACGTACCGGCCGTCGTCGCCCCGGACGAAGAACGGGTTGCGCTGGTGCCCGGCGATGTCGTCGCCGTCGCGGAAGTTCGGCCAGGCGTACGGGTACTGGAGGAACACGTCGTTGCCCATGGCCAGCTCCTGGAGCTCGGCCCAGCGGTTCACCCGGCCGCGCAGGAAGCCCAGCGCCTGGACGATCTCGTCGGTGCCGTCGCCGTCGAAGTCCGCCACCTTGATGTCCCAGGCCCAGCCGGTGCGGGCCAGGCCCAGCCGCTGGCTCTCGTCCCGGTAGGGGGCGTGGTCGGTGAGCGGGGCGGCGTCGGTGCTGACGAACGCGAAGTTGCTCTCCTGGAGCGCGTACGGGGTGGTGATGTTGCTGACCAGGATGTCCGGCCGCAGGTCGGCGTTGAGGTCGGTGAAGGTGACGCCCATGCTCTTGAACGAGTCGTTGCCGAGCACCTTGGACTTCGGCATGTCCGCCTCGCGCCGCCCCGGCAGTTCGGTGAACCGGATCCGGCCGGGCCGCGAGACGTTGTGCAGCAGGTAGTCCCGGCCGAAGTCGTTTGCCACGTACACCTCGGGCAGGCTGTCGCCGTCCAGGTCCTGCCCGCCGATGGCCAGGGTCCAGGAGCGGGCCTGCTCGTCGGTGAGCGCCGCGGAGGCGTCCGCGTACGCCGGGCGGGCCGGGCCGCCGGCGACCGGGGTGAGCCCGGTGAAGCGCAGGATCCGGTTGCGCCCGCCGTTGCGGGCCCAGGACATCGAGTCCTGCATCCGCATCCGCGGGTCGTCCTTCGCGGCCGGGTCGAGAACCCGCGCCCCGTCCGGGAAGTAGTTGCCGACCACGATGTCGAGGTGGCCGTCGCCGTCCAGGTCGAGCACGTTGGCGGTGGTGCTGTTCCACAGCTCGGTGGGTCGGTCGGTGACGTCGGCGGCGGTGAACGCGGCCGGTCCGAACGGCACGTCGGCGCGTTGCAGCCAGGCCAGCGGCGCCCGGCCCCAGTAGTAGACCAGCACGTCGAGCCGGCCGTCCTCGTTCAGGTCGGCGGTCGCGCAGCCCATCGGCGCGGTGATCCGCGCGTCGTACGGCACGCCGGCGGGGGGCAGGGGGAAGGCGGGGTAGCGGCTGTCCCTTATACACCTTCGC
>NZ_JBSSLX010000294.1:0-5710 GCF_053890995.1 Micromonospora sp. I033
CGAGCGCGATGAGCAGGACTGTCACCGGGCCCCCCCGCCCCCGGCCCGGGCCAGCAGCCGGCGGGCCACCGCGTCCCCGGCCCAGACCGCCAGCAGTGCGCCGACCAGGGTCGCCGCGAGGTACGCCAGCGCGGTGCCCGGCGCCCCGGCGGCCACCGCCCGCTGCGCGTCCACCGCGTAGGTGGAGAAGGTGGTGAAGCCGCCGAGCACGCCGACGCCGAGGAACGGCCGGACCAGGGGGCCGGACGGGCGGGCGGTGAGCACCGCCATCAGCGCCCCGATCAGCAGGCAGCCGCCCACGTTGATGCCGAAGGTGGCCCACGGGAAGCCGGTGGGCGGGTGCGGGAACGCGGCCTGCAGCCCGGCCCGGGCCAGCGCGCCGAGGACCCCGCCGGCCGCGATGACGCCGAGCACCGCCGCCGGGTGGGCGGGCAGCTCCCGCCGGTCGGCGGGGACCCGCAGGTCGACGTCGGGGTCGACGCGGAACTCGGACGGTCCGGACACGGTGCCTCCCACCAGGACGGGCATCACTGGCAGGGACCGTTGGCGAGGGTGTCGCGGTTCTCCCGGGGAATGCCGGAACGGCGGGCCCCACCGCCGCGCCGAGCATATCGCCGCCCCGCCCGGTCCCGCCGGTCCGGCGGCCGCCGCCGGACCGGTCAGGCCACCACGTCGGCCGGTTCGCGGGCGGCCGCCGGGTCGGCCGGGGTACGCCGGGCGTGCCGCCCGGCCACCAGCAGCACCGCGAGGCCGAGCAGGGTGAGCCCGGCGCCGGCCCAGATCGGGGCGGTGAAGCCGAGGCCGGCGTCGATGGTCAGCCCGCCGAGCCAGGCGCCGAGCGCGTTGCCGACGTTGAACGCGGCGATGTTCGCGCCGGAGGCGAGCGTGGGGGCCCGGCGGGCGTACTTCATGATCCGCATCTGCAGCGGCGGCACGGTGGCGAAGCCGAACGCGCCCATCAGCACCAGCGAGACGACGGTCAGCGCGGGGCTTCCGGCGGTCAGCGCGAAGCCGACCAGCACCAGGGTGAGCACCGCGAGGACGCTGACCAGGGTCCGGGACAGCGACACGTCGGCCGCCCGCCCACCGGCCAGGTTGCCGGCGAACAGCCCGACGCCGAAGAGCACCAGCAGCCAGGGCACGGTCCCCACGGCGAAGCCGCTCACCTCGGTCAGGGTGTACGCGATGTAGGTGAACGCGCCGAACATGCCGCCGAAGCCGAGCACGGTGACCACCAGCGAGAACCAGACCTGGGCGTGGGTGAACGCCCGCAGCTCGCCGCGCAGCCCGCCGGTGGGCGCGGCGTCGGTGGCCGGCCCGCGCCCGGGCACCAGCACGGCGAGGCCGACCAGCGCGAGCAGCCCGATGCCGGTGATCGCCCAGAACGTGGCGCGCCAGCCGAAATGCTGGCCCAGGAAGGTGCCGAACGGCACGCCGAGGACGTTGGCGAGGGTCAGGCCGGTGAACATCATGGCGACCGCGCCCGCCCGGCGGGCCGGCGGGACCAGGCCGGCCGCCACCACCGCGCCGATGCCGAAGAACGCGCCGTGGCAGAGCGCCGCGACGATCCGGCCGGCCAGCATGGTGCCGTAGTCGCCGGCCAGGGCGGAGAGCAGGTTGCCGGCGACGAAGAGCACCATCAGCCCGAGCAGCACCGGCTTGCGGCGCAGCCGGGTGACGGCGGCGGTGAGCGCCACCCCGCCGACGGCGACGCTGAGCGCGTACCCGGAGATCAACCAGCCGGCGACCGACTCGCTGACCGCGAGGTCGGCGGCGACCTGGGGGAGCAACCCCATGATCACGAATTCGGTCAGCCCGATGCCGAACGCCCCGATCGCCAGGGCGATCAGGCCGCCGGGGAGGGCCGAGGTGCGCTGTGCCATGCCGTACCCAATCCATGCGTCCGAAAACAAAAGGCGCGTGCAACTACCCGCGCCAGCAAGGAGATAGTTGCACGCGCCTTATATCGGCGCAAGTCTGCTAGTCTGGAGGCCGTCCAGGTCACACCGGAGGGGGCGCCATGGGGATCGGCGACGACGCGGTCGAGATCCGCGCGCAGGGCTGGCGCACCCTCGCCGCCCTGCACGGCCTGATCGAGACCGCCCTGGAGCGCGCCCTCCAGGCCGAGCACGACCTCTCCGTCGTCGAATACACGGTGCTCGACGCGCTCTCCCGGCAGGACGGCTGGCACATGCGCATGCGGCAGCTCGCCCGCGCCGCGGCGCTCTCCGGCAGCGCCACCACCCGCCTGGTCACCCGGCTGGAGGAACGCGGCCTGCTCACCCGGATCCTCTGCGCGGACGACCGGCGCGGCATCTACACCGAGCTGACCCCGGCCGGCTCGGAGCTGCTCGGCCGGGCCCGCCCCACCCACGACCGGGTGCTCGCCGACGCGCTCGCCGAAGCCGAGCGCACCCCGGAACTGGCCCCGCTGGTCGACGCGCTGCACCGGCTTCCCGCCGCCCGCTGAGCCGCCGCCCCCGGCGCGGCTGCGTCGATTCGGCGGCCCGGCGACCTCGCCACGGCCTGCGTCGGTTTCGGCCGCGCCGGCTCGGGGCATTTCCGGAGCCGATCGACCTGCGACGGAAGGGGGTTCGTGATGGCCGGAGGCAGCAGCACGACCGGCACACGGTCGGCGCGGTCCCGCGCCGCCCGCAACGGAGGCAGCGGTCGCAGCCGACCGGAGGGCCCGCCCTTCCGCAAGCCGAGGTGGCCCAAGGCGTACTCCTTCGCCCTGGTCACCGGGGCGCTCTTCCTCTTCTCCTGGCTCGGCCAGTTCGTCTTCCAGATGGCCGTCGAGAGCAACGAGGCCAGCCAGCACGGGCAGAGCTTCGCCTGGAGCGAGTTCCTGCCCCAGTTCTTCGCGAGCACCTTCGAGAACTGGCAGTCGGAGTTCCTCCAGTTGATCTGGCAGGCCGCCGGCCTCGCCCTCTTCTACTACTGGGGCTCGTCCCAGTCCCGGGAGTCCGACGACCGGATGGAGGCCAAGCTGGACGCGCTGCTGCGCGAGCGGGGCCTCGACCCGGACAACCCCTGACCGTCGGCGGCCGCCGCATCGGCGACCTGACCTGGCAGGACGGTCCGTACGGGCGTACGGTGATCGGCACCGCCCGGCGCGACGCGGCGTCGGCGGACCCGTCGCGCAGGAGGCCACCGTGCAGGACCGCACCCCTCGTCCCGACGAGCTGGAACCCGTCGAACGGGCCGGCGTCGACGAGCTGCGGGCGCTGCAACTCGACCGGCTGCGGTGGTCCCTGCGGCACGCGTACGACAACGTGCCGCACTACCGGCGGGCCTTCGACGCGGCCGGGGCGCACCCCGACGACCTGCGCGAGCTGGCCGACCTGGCCCGCTTCCCGTTCACCGGCAAGGCCGAGCTGCGCGAGAACTACCCGTTCGGCATGTTCGCCGTGCCCCGCGAGCGGGTCGCCCGGCTGCACGCCTCCTCCGGCACCACGGGCCGCCCCACCGTGGTCGGCTACACCCGCGCCGACCTGGACACCTGGGCGAAGCTGATGGCCCGCTCGATCCGGGCCGCCGGCGGCCGCGCGGGCGACCGGGTGCACGTGGCGTACGGCTACGGGCTCTTCACGGGCGGGCTCGGCGCGCACTACGGGGCCGAGGAACTGGGCTGCACGGTCATCCCGGTCTCCGGCGGCATGACCGAGCGGCAGGTCATGCTGATCCGCGACTTCGCGCCGGAGGTCGTCATGGTCACCCCCAGCTACATGCTGGCCATCGTCGACGAGATGGAGCGCCAGGGCGTCGACCCGAGGTCCACCTCGCTCCAGGTCGGCATCTTCGGCGCCGAGCCGTGGACCGAGGACATGCGCCGGGAGATGGAGCAGCGCCTCGACATGCACGCCGTGGACATCTACGGCCTCTCCGAGGTGATGGGCCCCGGGGTGGCCGTCGAGTGCGTGGAGACCAAGGACGGCCTGCACCTCTGGGAGGACCACTTCTACCCGGAGATCATCGACCCGGTCACCGGCGAGGTGCTGCCCGACGGCGAGCGCGGTGAGCTGGTGCTCACCTCGCTCACCAAGGAGGCCATGCCGGTGGTCCGCTACCGCACCCGCGACCTCACCCGGCTGCTGCCCGGCACCGCCCGCAGCATGCGCCGGATCGAGAAGATCACCGGCCGGACCGACGACATGATGATCGTGCGCGGCGTCAACGTCTTCCCGACCCAGATCGAGGAGCTGATCCTGCGCACGCCCGCGCTGTCGCCGCACTTCCAGTGCGTGCTGGACCGGCAGGGCCGACTGGACACCCTCACCGTCAAGGTGGAGCGGCGGGCCGGGGTGACCGCCGACGAGGCCGAGCGGGCCGGGGCGGCCCTGGTCGAGCAGGTCAAGAACACCATCGGGGTGACCGTGGCGGTGCAGGTCATCGAGCCGGACGGGGTGGAGCGCTCGATGGGCAAGATGCGCCGGATCGTCGACCAGCGGCGGGAGCGCTGACATGGCGGGCGGGGACGGCCGCACCGCGGCCCATGACATGTTCGACGCCGACGTGGCGTCCAAAGGGCTCGGCATCGAGCTGGTCTCGGCCGGCCACGGCGCCGCGGTGGCCCGGATGCGGGTCACCGCGGCCATGCTCAACGGCCACGCCATCGGCCACGGCGGCTTCGTCTTCCTGCTCGCCGACACCGCGTTCGCGCTGGCGTGCAACAGCCACGGCCCGGCCACCGTGGCCGCCGGCGGAGAGATCAGCTTCCTCCGTCCGGTCCACGAGGGCGACCTGCTGGAGGCCCGGGCCAGCGAGCGGGTCCGCCAGGGCCGCAGCGGCATCTACGACGTCACGGTGTCACGGGACGGCGAGGTGGTCGCCGAGTTCCGCGGGCGCAGCCGCACCATCGTCCGGGACTGACCGGCGCGCCGGCCGGTCCACCGGCCGGGCGCGGGCCAGGATGGGCCATGGCCGACATCCTGCTCCTGCACTCCGTCTACGGGCTGCGGCCCGCCGTGCTGGCCGCCGCCGACCGGCTGCGCGCCGCCGGGCACCGGCTGGCCACCCCCGACCTGTACGAGGTGCCGGCCGCGGACACCGTCGAGGCCGGGTTCGCGCTGTTCGACAAGATCGGCCAGGACGCGGTCCTCGACCGGGCCCGGGCGGCGGCGGCCGAACTGCCCGCCGAGACCGTGCTGGCCGGCTTCTCGATGGGCGCCGGCGTCGCCGGGGCACTGCTCGCCGAGCGGCCGGAGGCCGCCGCGCTGCTCCTGCTGCACGGCACCGGCGGCGACCCCGGCTCGGTGCGCCCCGGGCTGCCGGTGCAGCTGCACCTCGCCGACCCCGACGAGTACGAGCCGCAGGACGAGGTGGACGACTGGCAGCGGGCGATGACCGCGGCCGGCGCCGAGCTGACCGTGCACCGCTACCCGGGCCCCGGGCACCTCTTCACCGACCCCGACACCCCCGACCACGACGCGCGGGCCGCCGCCCTCACCTGGGATCGCGTCCTGGCGTTCCTCGCCGCCCGCTGATCCACCGGCCGGGCACGTCGCCCACCCGGCGGCTGCCCAGCAGTGGGACGACCAGCGGGCCGGCGAAGGTGTCGAGCCCGGTCGCCTCGCCCCGCACAACGCCGGGCACGCCCGCGCTCCGGTGCCCGCACGACGTCCGGGCCGGAGTGGCCCCGTGCCCGCTCCGGCCCGGCCGTCGCGCTCAGGCGGCGAGCGCGGGCCCGCCGGCGGCCAGGGTCAGTCCT
>NZ_JBSSLX010000295.1:0-5699 GCF_053890995.1 Micromonospora sp. I033
GTCGCGAGCCGGCGGGCACGGGTATGGGCGGCCGGCGCAGCGCAGGTTGGCGCAGCGGTCCGGCTGGCCGGGCTGTGCCTGGTGGGCAGCGGCGACGTCGGTGGCGAGCAGCCACAGCAGGACGTCGGTGACGGTGCGGGGCACGGCGTGGCGGTGCGGCAGTTGCACGACGTGCTGTCTCCTTCGACGGGATCGGCTCATGGTGTCCGCCGCCCCTGGCCAGCGGTGTGGGGGTGTCGCTGTCGGGTTCGCCAGGGGCGGCGGTCGGGTGCAGTGACGCTCGACTTTCCGCCCAGATCAAGTCGTTTCCCCGACGACAGGGGTTTCGGTGGCCTTGGTTAGTCGTCGCGGTGGATGAGGAAGCAGTCCGGTGCGGCCAGGCCGTGGTGCCGGTAGTCGTCGAGACTGTGGTCGTGGTCAGCGGGCTGGCCGCAGTGCCGGGAGCGCATCGGCGCGGCCGTGTTGAGGTCGGCGCCGTCGTGGCTGTGGGCGGTGGCGTGGTCGTGTGCGGCGAAATGGCAGGTGCCGTGGGTATAGAACGGGCGACGGGGTGTGCGGAGTCGAGCGACGACCAGGCCGTGGACCTCGGCGGCGAGACCTAGGCCGGTCTGCCTGGGTGGCGTCGTAGGAGCCGCCGGCGTTTATCAGGTCGTCGGTGACGTCGAGATAGCGGTGCAGGTCGACGAAGGAGCAGATGCCGGCGGGCATGATCCCCTGGCTGATGTCGGTGTCGATCGCGGCGAGTATGCCGTCGGCGAGACGTCGTACCTGGACGGCCTGGGCGGCTGCTGGAGTTGCTGCTCAGTCAGCCAGATGCGCACCAGGGCCCGCAAGCGAAGATCTTGGTTGACGTGCTGAGCGATCAGGGGATCCAAGGGCGGCCGGTGGGCCTGCAGGACACCGATCGGTTTGGTGGTGGGTGCCGGCTCGTCAGCTCCTGGAGCGAGGGCGCGGCGGACGTTCGGTTAGCTGGCGCCGACGGTTTCGGCGCGGCGGGCGAGGTCGGACCCGGGTGCCGGTAAGTCATGGCAGGTGTCGGCGATCGCGGCGGCGAGTACGTATCTCCTTTCGGATGGTGCTTTGTGATGTCCTCGGTGCAGCAGGCCGCGGCGCTCACCTCAGCTCGGTCGGTTCGTCGCGGCAGGGTCCACATCGCCGGGTTCGGCGCCGTCACGCTCGCTGCCGTCCCACTCGAACCGCGCTCCCACCTCTGCGGCGGTGAGGGCGGTTTCGACGGCTGCTTCGGCGGCGTCGAAGGCGTCCTCACGGCCGGTAGCGGTGACCTCGAGGAGGACGGACAAGGTGAGGCGGACCTGCCAGCGGCGGGGTAGTGCTGGCAGATCCAGTGCGGTGAGTACCCGGTCTGCGGCGTCGGCGTCGATGTCGTGGGTAATGGCGGCCTCGCGCAGGGATCGCCACACCTCGCGGCGGAAGTGGGCCAGTGTGTACGTGTCGGCGGCGTGCGGCTGGGCCTGCGGCGGGATGTGTTGGTTGTGCAGGTGAGCGTGGATCTGGGCGGTGGTGTGGGTGAGCCATCCCAGTGGTGCTGGTTGGTCCGGGTGGAACATGTTCCAGGCTTCGAGTAGGACCGACTCCAGGGTCGGTGGTGACGTCGTCGTCTCGGGTGTGGTCATCGCAGGTTGCTCCTCGAGAACGGGAAGGGTCCCGCCGCCCTGGCGGGCGGCCGGACCATCGGCTGATGTCAGGACTGGTGGCGGATCCGGGTGACCCGGACCTCGTAGGTGTCGGAGCGCACGGTCAGGTGCAGCCACGGGTAGCCGGCGGCTGCGGCGGTGCGCAGGTTGGTGATCAGCGGGGTGGGCTGGTCGGTGAGGTGCAGGTGCTCGGCGAAGTCGTCGCCGCCGAGATCCGGGTCGCGGCGGTGGCCGTCGGTGCTGGGTGCCAACTGTGGGCGTAGACGACGAGGCTGCTGCCGGGCCGGTTCGGATCCTCGAAACGCGGCAGGCCGCTGGACATCAGGTAGACGCCGTGGTCGTGGACCCACACAAGCGCGCCCGGGCAGGCGATGCGGTCTTCGTGCTCGGTGAACGAAGGTGCCTGGTCGGTGGCGGCGACGGCGTGCTTAGCCAGCCGCAGCGTCTGGGTCAGGTCGAAATAGAGATGCAGGGCCATGGGTAGGTGTGCCCCTTCCTGGGCGTGGGTGTGGTCGGACAAGGCACCGGCACGAGAGGTCGGTCAGCGGGCGGTGGCTGGGCGAGCAGCGCGCGGCGGCGGGCGCGGGCCGCGGCGGTGGCGCGGGTGACGGCGACGCGGGCGGCCCCGCTGGCGGGGCGATGCTAGCGACGAGCGCCGCCCGATCGGGCAGGGCTCGGCAGCCGGCGACGATGGCGTGCATCGTGACGTCGCTGCGGTGGGGGTCGAAGGGCGTCCCGTCGGTGGGGCAGCAGGCGGGGTCCTGGCAGAGATACGAGAAGTAGCGGCCGTCGGTGACCCGCAGGGCGTCGAGGACGTCGAGACCTGCGGCGGTGAGGCGTGGGGTCATGGCGTCCATGACCGGGGTGACGGCGGTGGCGGGTCCGTAGCCGATCACGATGACGCGGGTAGCCGCGGCGTGGCGCAGCAGCCGGACGTGCGACCGGGCCATGCCCGCGATCCAGGCGGCGACGTGGGAGGGTTCGGGAAGGTCGGCGCGGCCTGCGACGACGACCCGGGTGCCGGCGACGCCGACGGTGACGAAACTGTCGGTGGGGTGGAAGCCCAGTAGGTACGGCACGGCGGTGAGCAGGTCGGCGGGTGAGCCGACCGGCAGCTGGTTGAAGTCGGACATGGTGTCTCCTGTCGTTAGGTGAGGTGAAGTCGGGCAGGGGCGATCGGCCGTGCCAGGGGTGCGCGAATGTCGCGCCGGTATCCGGCAACGGCGATGGAGGGGCGGGATTGGATCCGCAGGCCTGCTGGCCAGCCGGTGAGGCATGGCGACATCCGAGCCCTGGGGTGGCACGGTTCGGCCTGGCCCGCGTCGGGCTGCCGGGAGGAGTCAGGCGTGGTCGAGGGCGGTGACCGCGGCATCGGCGATGTGGCCGATGGCCTGCACGGGGTCGGCCACGGTGACGGTGGTGGTGTCGGTGAAGGTGTGCCCGGGCAGGTCGGCGGGGCGCAGCCACAGCACGGCGCAGCCGGCCCGCTGCAGGGTGGTGATCAGCCGTTGGGCGGGTGCGATGTCGGGTAGGTCGCCGTCGGAGACGACGGTGAGCATCCGCAGCCGGCCGGGCTGGCGCAGCTGCAGCAGCTCGTCGGCGAGCTTCACCGCGTCGGTGAACGCCGTACTGCCGCCGTCTGCCCGCAGCTCGAGGACCTGCTGAGGGTGCTGGCGGGGTGGGACGAGCAGGGTGACGTCGCTGCCGAAGGCGATGGTGGCGGTGACCGCCTGATTGGCGCGGGCGGCGTGGGCGAGGATCCACCCGGCCGACGACATCGGCGCCGCCCAGGGGTGCATGGAGAACGAGGCATCGACGATGACCCCGAGGTGCAGCGTCGGCTTCGGCGACGGCACCTGAGCGCGGCGCTGCCATGGGGTAGCCGTCGGCATGGTCCCGGCGGCGATCTGCGCCTTCGCGGTGATGGCGTGGCGGGTGCGCAGCCGTCCCGGCGGGGTGACGCTGGGCCGGACGTCGGGTTCGGGCTGGTGGGTGCGGGCGCGCCGGAGCCGGGCGGCAAGGGTGCGGGCGGCGGCGCGTTCGCCGTCGGTGGGATCCCTCAGCGACCAGGTGGTGGGCGCGGAGAACCGGGCGGTGAGCTGCTGCGCCCGATACTGCGCGGGAGTGAGCCCCGCGGTGTGGGCGAGGTAGTCCGCCAGTGCCCGGGCGAGCACACCGGCGAACACGCCCGCGTCGACGGCGGGCGTGTCGGGTTGGCGGCGGGGGTCGATGCCGAGGATCTGGCACCACCGCCACGCCAGGTCGATCATCGCCTCGGCGTCGGTGTCGCCGACGGTGTGGGCTTGCCGCCACACGTCGCGTAGCTGCAGCAGCCGCTTGCGGCCGAGGATGGCGGTGACGGCGGCGCGGACACCCTTGATGTCCTTGGCGGTGATGATGCGGGCGTCGACCCGGGCCAGCAGCAGGCCGGCGAGCTGGCCTGCGTGCCACGGGTCGTCGACGGGGGCGTCGGCGGGGCTGACCAGTGTGGTGACGGTGTGGCGCAGCCACCGCCGGTCCGTTCGGCGGCGGGCGCGGTGCCGGTTCTCGATGCGGGACTCCTCGAGCAGTTCGGCGACGGCGGCGACGACGGGCGGGGTGCCGGGCGGGGTACTCCACTGGCTGTGGACGGCGTGGGCGGCTTCGTGAACGAGCAGCCCGTAGGCGGTCGGGACGAGGCGTTTGTGGCCGGCGCGGCGGGGGTTCGCGACGTCGGGGGCGCCGATGTGGGTGGCGTCGACTTCGATGCGGCCGGCTGCGGGGTAGAAGCAGGCGGGTGCGCCGCCGCCGGCGCCGGGGGCGACGTTGACGGTCAAATCGGTGCGGCCGGTCAGCACCGGGATGTGCCGTGTCCAGGCATCGCTCCACTCCTGCCAGGCCGGGTCGCCGCCAGTGGGTGGGGTCGGGCCGGGCTGCAGGTGATGTGTGTGAGGCATCAGTACTCCGTCCAGGGGTTAGCGCTGCTTCCCGAGGGTCAGCGGGGTGATCTCGGTGCCGAAGTGCTGCCGCAGCGCGGCGAGAACCTGCTCCCGGTCCTCCTCAGGTGCGCGGCTGGCGAGGTTGGCGGCCGCGGCGGGCAGGCCGAGGGTTTTGCGGACGCGGGCGAAGCCGAGCAGTTCGCGTAGTTGCGGCGCCCAGCTGACCCGCCCGGCGGCCAGATCACCGTTGAGGGCGACGGCGGCGGCCACCGCGGGGGAGGGGACACCGAGGTGGCGGGCGAGGTCCCAGTCGGTGGTGACCTCGATGTGCACGTCGAACCGGGAGGCGAGAGCTTCGGTGAGGATGGCGCCGTGCACGCCCGGGTTGTGGCCGGCGATGACGTAGAAGCCGTCGGCGGCGTCCACGCGTTCGTTGCGGTAGCCGGGGATGGTGATGACCCGCCGTCCGTCCATCGCGGGGTAGAGCACGGCGAGGACCTTCGGTGGGATGAGGGTGGCGTCGTCGACCAGCAACGCCCGCCCCTCGCGCATAGCCGTCACGAGGGGCCCGTAGACGAACTCGAAGCCGCCGTCGGGGAGGGGGATGAAGTTGCCGAGGAAGTCCTCCACGACGGTGTCGCCGGTTCCGGCGACGGTGAGCAGGTCCGGGAAGGCGGCCTCGACCAGGGCGGTCTTGCCGGTGCCGGGCGGGCCATAGAGCAGCACCGGTATACGCTTTCGCGCAGCCGGCGCAGAACGTCCACATCGGTCGCCCCCGCGAGCTTGCGCGGGAAATACAGGTCCCCGTTAGGGCGGGTGACCGGCTGCCGCCGACCCGCCCCGCGACGTCCTTGGCGGGGTGTACGCGGGGCGGGCGGTGGCATATTCCCTGCGGCGTCGATACCGGCCTGGGTGATTTGGAAGCGGTGTGGGCCCTTGGTGTGGGTGGCGTATCCAGCCGCCGCCATCTTCTTGAGTGCTTCGAACACCGCCCCGGTGGACGGGGCGGCGATCGCCGCGGTGAGTTCCCCAACCTTGAACACCTGATCGGGGTGCGCGGCCAGGTGAGCGGCGACCTGCCGGTAGAGGTAGCCGGGCCGGCGGCCGTCGGCTGGCGGCGGGGAAT
>NZ_JBSSLX010000296.1:0-5565 GCF_053890995.1 Micromonospora sp. I033
ACCGTGTACTCGGGACACGGCGGAGGGACGGGACATGCGCGAACCGGACGAGCGGGACCTGGAGCGGGCGGTCGGCGGGCGGCTGTGGCAGATGGCGGGGCTGGCCGCGGTGGCCGGGCTGGCCTGGGCGGCGCGGGACGTGCCCGCCCAGCTCGGCGGCCGGCTCGCCGGCGCCCGTGCCGAGCGCGCGGCCCGCTCGCCGCGCTTCCGGGACGGCACCTTCCACAACCCGTCGGGCACCCGCAGCACCATGGTCGCCGACCCGGGCCGCAACCTGGTCAAGGAACTCATCTTCGGCAAGCAGAAGCGGCGGCCGGACAGCGCCGTGCCGCTGCTGCGCCCGGCCGACGCGGCCCCGGCCGACCCGACCCGCGAGCTGGGCATCGTCTGGTACGGCCACGCCTCCACGCTGGTGGAGATCGAGGGGCACCGGGTGCTGCTCGACCCGGTCTGGAGCGACCGCTGCTCCCCGTCGGCGCTGATCGGCCCGCGCCGCATCCACGAGCCGCCGGTCCGCCTCGAGGAGCTGCCCCGGCTCGACGCCATCCTGATCTCGCACGACCACTACGACCACCTGGACATGGCGACCGTACGCGGGCTGCTCGAACACCAGTCCGCGCCGTTCCTGGTGCCGCTCGGGGTCGGCGCCCACCTCGACCGGTGGGGCGTGCCGGAGGACCGGATTATCGAGCTGGACTGGGCGGAGAGCCACGACGTGGGCGGGCTGACCATCACCGCCACCGCCGCCCAGCACTTCTCCGGGCGCGGGCTGCGCCGCGACGGCACGCTCTGGAGTTCCTGGGTGATGGCCGGGGCGCACCGCAGGGTCTTCTACACCGGCGACTCCGGCTACTTCGACGGCTACGCGGAGATCGGCGCGGAACACGGCCCGTTCGACGTCACCCTCATGCAGATCGGCGCGTACGACCGGGCCTGGCCGACCATCCACATGTTCCCCGAGGAGGCGGTGGCCGCCCACCTCGACCTGCGCGGCGGGCTGTTCATCCCGGTGCACTGGGCCACCTTCAACCTGGCCCTGCACGACTGGTCGGAGCCGGTGGACCGGCTCTGGGCCGAGGCGAAGGCCCGCGACGTCCGGCTGGCCGTGCCCCGCCCCGGCGAGCGGGTGGTGGTGGACGAGCCGCCGGCGGTGGACGGCTGGTGGCAGGCCGTCGTCTGAGCCCGCGGCTCAGAGCACGAAGGCGTCCGTCCAGAGGGCGCCGGAGCGGCCGGAGAGCGCGTCCAGCATCGCCACCGCCTGCCCGTCGGTGAGCTGCGCGACGAAGTCGACGATCGCCCGTCCCCGGGCCCGGCCGATCCGGTCCGGGGTACGCGGGTGCAGCTCCGCCTCGGCCAGCTCGACCAGGTCGTGCAGGCGGCGGGGCAGCCGGGACTCCTCCTCCGGGTCGAGCAGCCACTCCCAGAGCGCCTCGACCAGGGTGCCGAGCAGCCGCGCCTGGCCGCGCTGGTGCAGGGCCAGGTCCGGGCGGGCCAGCACGAACCGGTGGTGCACGAACTTCAGCACCTGCACCTCGTGCCACTGCGGCTTGGCGAGCTGCACGTACCCCGATCGCACGTCCGGCTCCGCGGTCACCGTGATGGCCTCCACGAACCGGGTGGACCAGCGGGCGGAGAAGCGGGCCACGTACTGCTCGGCCTCGATCGAGCCGTCGAAGGGCAGCGCCAGCAGCCCCTCCACCAGTTCCTCGCGGACGTGCTCGACGGCGGCGGCGAACGCCTCGTCGTCGGCGACCCAGCCGTCCTTGCGGTGCAACTGGCGGCGCAGCCGCTCGATCGCCGCACCGGGCCGCCGGCCGGCCGCGGCCAGCGCCGGCTCGGTGATCGCCCGGAAGTGCCCGCACTCGCGCTGCCAGGCCATCAGCTCCGCGGCCACCGCGCCCTGCTGGAGCACCCCGACCCGGTAGAAGTCCTCCACGTCGTGGATGGCGTACGCGATGTCGTCGGCGGTGTCCATGATCGACGCCTCCGGGGTCTGCTGCCAGTCCGGGATCCGGCCGGCGAACGGCTCCCGGGCCTGCCGCAGGTCGTCCACCTCGGTCCGGTACGCGCCGAACTTCGCCGACCCGCTCTCCGGGTCGTCGGGCGGGGCGGCCGCGCCGCGCGGGGCCCGGTCCAGGTGCCGCGGGTGCGGGTCCGGGTGGTCCAGCCGGGTCCACGGGTACTTCAGCATCGCCGCCCGGACCGCCGCGGTCAGGTCCAGGCCGGTGGTCGCCGCGCCGCGGATCTCGGTGCTGGTGACGATCCGGTACGACTGGGCGTTGCCCTCGAAGCCGTCGGCCAGCCCGAGCCGCTGCCGGGCCAGCCGGTCCAGCACCCGCTCCCCCAGGTGCCCGAACGGCGGGTGGCCGAGGTCGTGGGCGAGCGCCGCGGCCTCCACCACGTCCGGGTCGCACCCGCCCAGCTTCTCCAGCAGGTCCCGGTGCGCCGGGTCGGCGGTCAGCCGCTCGGCGACCGCCCGGGCCACCTGGGCCACCTTGAGGCTGTGGGTGAGCCGGTTGTGCACGAGCAGCCCCGAGCCGCCCGGGCTGATCACCTGGGTCACCCCGTTCAGCCGGGCGAAGAACGGGGACCCGACGATCCGGTCCCGGTCCGCCCGGAACGGGCTGGCCGCCAGGTCGCCGAGCGCCCGGGCGCTCCCGCCGAAGAGCCGCCGGGCCCGCGGATCCGCAGCTTGTTCCATGATCGCCACGCTAGCGCAGGGTCTCGCAGGTCGCGATGCGCCTGCTCACCCCTGAGGCACAGGTGCCGGATGGGGTCGGCGGGTGCCGCGCGGCCGGCCCTGGCGCGACCGGCACAATGACTGCCGAACCCACCGGAGAAGGCGGATCAGATCGTGACCCAGTCTGTGCACCAGCGGATCGCCGAGGAGCTCGGCGTCGCCGAACGGCAGGTGCGGGCGGCCGTGGAGCTGCTCGACGGCGGCGCCACCGTGCCGTTCATCGCCCGCTACCGCAAGGAGGCCACCGGCCTGCTCGACGACGCGCAACTGCGCACCCTGGAGGAGCGGCTGCGCTACCTGCGCGAGCTGGACGAGCGGCGCGCCGCGGTGCTGGAGTCCATCCGCGGCCAGGGCAAGCTCGACGAGGCCCTGGAAGCGCAGATCATGGCGGCCGACTCGAAGTCCCGGCTGGAGGACATCTACCTGCCCTACAAGCCCAAGCGGCGGACCCGGGCCCAGATCGCCCGCGAGGCGGGGCTGGAGCCCCTCGCGGACACCCTGCTCGCCGACCCGGCGCGGGACCCCCGGGAAACGGCCGCCGGCTTCGTCGACGCCGACAAGGGGGTGGCCGACGCCGCCGCCGCGCTCGACGGCGCCCGGGCCATCCTCATCGAGCGCTTCGCCGAGGACGCCGACCTCATCGGCACGCTGCGCGAGCAGATGTGGTCGCGGGGCCGGCTGGTCTCCCGGGTACGCGAGGGCCAGGAGACGACCGGCGCCAAGTTCGCCGACTACTTCGACTTCGCCGAGCCGTACACCAAGCTCCCCTCGCACCGGATTCTCGCCATGTTCCGGGGCGAGAAGGAGGGCGTGCTCGACCTCACCATGGACCCGGAGGCCGAGGGCGACTCCGACGCCGTGGTCACCGGCCCCACCCGCTACGAGGCGGCCATCGCCGGCCGCTTCGGGGTCACCGACCAGGGGCGGCCGGCCGACCGGTGGCTCCGCGACACGGTGCGCTGGGCCTGGCGTACCCGGATCCTCATCCATCTCGGCGCCGACCTGCGGCTGCGGCTCTGGCAGGCGGCCGAGGAGGAGGCCGTCCGGGTCTTCGCCACCAACCTGCGCGACCTGCTGCTGGCCGCGCCGGCCGGCGCCCGCCCCACCATGGGCCTCGACCCGGGCCTGCGCACCGGCGTGAAGGTGGCCGTGGTCGACGCCACCGGCAAGGTGGTCGCCACCGACACGATCTACCCGCACGAGCCGCGCCGGCAGTGGGACGCCTCCGTGCACACGCTGGCGACCCTGGCCGCGGCGCACGGCGTCGAGCTGGTCGCCATCGGCAACGGCACGGCCAGCCGGGAGACGGACAAGCTCGCCGGCGACCTGATCAAGCGGCACCCCGAGCTGAAGCTGACCAAGGTGGTGGTCTCCGAGGCCGGCGCGTCGGTCTACTCCGCCTCCGCGTACGCCTCCCAGGAGCTGCCCGGGCTGGACGTCTCGCTGCGCGGCGCGGTCTCCATCGCCCGCCGCCTCCAGGACCCCCTGGCCGAGCTGGTGAAGATCGACCCGCGCTCGATCGGCGTCGGGCAGTACCAGCACGACCTCTCCGAGGTGAAGCTCTCCCGCTCCCTCGACGCGGTGGTCGAGGACTGCGTCAACGCGGTCGGCGTCGACGTCAACACCGCCTCGGCGCCGCTGCTCACCCGCGTCTCCGGCATCGGCGCCGGGCTGGCCGAGAACATCGTGCTGCACCGCGACGCCAACGGGCCGTTCCGCACCCGGGCCGAGCTGAAGAAGGTGCCCCGGCTCGGGCCGAAGGCCTTCGAGCAGTGCGCCGGCTTCCTGCGCATCCCGGGCGGCGACGACCCGCTCGACTCGTCCAGCGTGCACCCCGAGGCGTACCCGGTGGTGCGGCGGATCCTCGCCCACACCGGACAGGACCTGCGCGCGCTGATCGGGAAGTCGGCCATCCTGCGCGGGCTCCGGGCGACCGAGTTCGTCGACGACACCTTCGGCCTGCCCACCGTCACCGACATCCTCGCCGAGCTGGAGAAGCCCGGCCGCGACCCGCGGCCGGAATTCCGGACGGCCACCTTCGTGGAGGGGGTCGAGAAGATCAGCGACCTGACGCCGGGGATGGTGCTGGAGGGCGTGGTCACCAACGTGGCCGCGTTCGGGGCGTTCGTGGACGTGGGCGTGCACCAGGACGGCCTGGTCCACGTCTCCGCCATGGCGCACACCTTCGTCAAGGACCCGCGGGACGTGGTGAAGTCGGGCGACGTGGTCCGGGTCCGGGTGCTCGACGTCGACGTGCCCCGCAAGCGGATCTCGCTGACCCTGCGGCTGGAGGACGAGGCGCTGGCCGGACGCCCGCAGGGCGGCGACGGCCGGCGTGGCGGCGGCGGCCAGGGCGGCGGTCAGCGCGGGGACGGCCGGCGTGGCGGCGAGGGCGGCGCCGGTCAGCGCGGCGGCGAGCAGCGTGGCCAGGGCGGCGGTCAGCGCGGCCAAGGGGGCAGCGGCCAGCGCGGCGGCGAGGGCGGTCAGCGCGGTGGCTCGCGCGGCGGGCCGCAGCAGCGGCAGGGCCGGGGCAACGGGGCTCCGGCGCCGGCCAACAGCGCCATGGCGGACGCGCTGCGCCGCGCCGGCCTGGCCTGAGGTCTCCGGGGGCTGTCGAGCTGACGTCACAGACGACTCGGCGGGGACGGCGCCATCGCCGACTCAGCTCGACAGCCCCAATGACGACACCGACCCGGGTGCCGGGCCGGCGTCATCCGACGACTGAGGTCGGCCGTGCCCTGCCCGCACGAGGCAACGGCGCTAGGAACTGCCGCGCCGCGGTCACCGCTTTGCGAATCTTGGACACTTGCCGTTCGCAGCGAACG
>NZ_JBSSLX010000297.1:0-5549 GCF_053890995.1 Micromonospora sp. I033
TACCACGAGGCAACCGGGTCGCCCCGGCCCGTACCCGTCACCGCGCCGGCGTGCCGGCCTCGGGCGCAAGGTACGGGACAACCTCACCGGGCACGCGTTCCTCATCGGTGCGGTCCTCTGCTTCGCCGTCTTCTCCTGGTACCCGATGGTCCGCGGCGTCGTGATGAGCTTCCAGCGCACCCGCCGGGGCGAGACCACCTGGGTGGGCTGGGACAACTACGCCCGCATCATCGACGACCCCAGCTTCTGGACCGCCTGGCAGAACACGTTCTACTTCACCGCGCTGGCGCTCGTCCTCGGGTACGCGGTGCCGTTCTTCGTGGCGATCCTGCTCAACGAGTTCCGCCACGCCAAGGGCTACCTGCGGATCCTGGTCTACCTGCCGGTGATGCTGCCGCCGGCCTCGGCGCTCTTCCTCTTCAAGTTCTACGCCTACGACCCGAGCGAGGCGGGGCTGTTCAACGCGATCCTGAAGGCGCTGCACCTGCCGACGTCGGAGTGGATGCAGTCGCCCGGGATGACCATGCCGGCCATGGTGCTCGCGTCGACCTGGATGAACATGGGCAGCGCGGTGCTGATCTACCTGGCGGCGCTGCAGAACATCCCCGGCGAGCTCTACGAGGCCGCCGAACTGGACGGCGCCGGGATCTGGCGGCGGATCCGGCACGTGACCATCCCGCAGACCCGGCTGATCCTCGCGCTCCTGGCCATGCTGCAGATCGTCGCCACCATGCAGCTCTTCATCGAGCCGCTGATCCTCGCCAACGGCGCGGGCACGGGCGACTCCGCGACCTCGGTCGCGTACCTCATCTACCAGCACGGGTTCTTCCAGAACGACCTCAACGGCGCCGCGGCGCTCGGCGTGATCATGCTCGTGGTGCTGGCCGGCTTCTCCGCCGTCTACGTGCGGCTGACCGCGAAACAGGACTAGGACGGACGAGGAATGGCACAGGACTCCGGGACCCGGACCCTCATCTCCCAGGCCCAGCTCCAGCGGGGGCGCGGCCGGGTGCTCTACTGGACGCTGCTCGCCGTCGTCGTGGTGGTGTTCACCCTCGTCTTCATCGGGCCGCTCTACTGGATGGTCACCGGCGCGCTCAAGTCCGGGCAGGAGATCGCCCAGACCCCGCCGTCGCTGTTCCCGAAGGATCCCCAGCCGCAGAACTACGTCGACGCGTGGAACAACCTGGACCTCGCCAAGCTGCTGTTCAACACGTTCTACTACGCGGCCGGCGCGGTGCTGTTCCAGCTCGTCCTCGACACCGCGGCCGCGTACTCGCTGTCGAAGCTCCGGCCGGTCCTCGGCAACGTGATCCTCGGGCTGATGCTGGCGACGCTGATGATCCCGGCGATGGTGCTCATCGTCCCGCAGTACGTGACCGTCATCGACCTGCCGATCCTGCACCTCAACCTGCTCGACTCGCCGTTCGCGATCTGGCTGCCCCTGGTCGCCAACGCGTTCAACATCTTCCTGTTGAAACGGTTCTTCGACTCGATCCCGGAGGACCTGATGGCGGCGGCCCTGGTGGACGGGGCGACCCCGCTGCGGACGCTCTGGTCGATCATCCTGCCGATGTCGCGCCCCATCCTCGGCGTGGTCTCGATCTTCGCGGTGACGGCGGTCTGGAAGGACTTCCTCTGGCCGAAGCTGGTCATGCCGTCGCCCGAGACCCGGACGGTCAGCGTCGGCATCTACGCCTTCGCGGGCGGCACGCCCATGAACGTGGTGATCGCCGCCTCGGTCATCGCCGCGATCCCGACCGTGATCATCTTCCTGATCTTCCAGCGCAACATCATGTCCGGCCTGACCACCGGCAGCCTCAAGGGCTGACCGCACCGGCACACCACCGGCCCAACCTCCCGCGGCGACCGACGACCGTTCGCCCGACACACATTCAGGTCCGGCGAACCCGCCGACGTACCGACGCAGAAAGCAGGTGCTCGTGTCCACAGCAGACAGTGGTCCGTGGTGGCGTGGCGCGGTGATCTACCAGGTGTACCCACGGAGCTTCGCCGACGGCGGTGGCGACGGCATCGGCGACATCGCCGGCATCCGGTCCCGCCTCCACTACCTGTCCGAGCTCGGCGTCGACGCGATCTGGTTCAGCCCCTGGTATCCCTCCCCGATGGCCGACGCCGGCTACGACGTCGCCGACTACCGCGACATCGACCCGGTCTTCGGCACCCTCGCCGAGGCGGAGGCGCTGATCACCGAGGCGCACGCGCTCGGCATCCGGACCATCGTGGACGTGGTGCCGAACCACTGCTCCGACGCGCACCCCTGGTTCCGGGCGGCCCTCGAAGGCGGACCGGACGCGCCCGAGCGGGAGCTGTTCTGGTTCCGCCCCGGGCGCGGCCCGAACGGCGACGAGCGGCCCACCGACTGGGTCGGCGAGTTCGGCGGCCCGACCTGGACCCGGACCGTCAACCCCGACGGCACTCCCGGCGACTGGTACCTGCACCTGTTCGCCCCCGAGCAGCCCGACTTCAACTGGGACCACCCACGGGTGCGCGCCGAGTTCGAGGACATCCTGCGGTTCTGGTTCGACCGCGGGGTGGACGGCATCCGGATCGACTCGGCCGGGCTGCTGGTCAAGGACGGGACGCTGCCCGAGACCCGGCCGGACCGGCCGCACCCCTTCCGGGACCTCGACGGGGTGCACGAGATCTACCGCGGCTGGCGACGGGTCGCCGACGCCTACCCCGGCGACCGGGCGCTGATCGGCGAGGTGTGGTTGCCGGACCGGCAGCGGTTCGCCAACTACCTGCGCCCCGACGAGCTGCACGCGGCCTTCAACTTCGACTTCCTCGGCTGCGCCTGGGACGCCACGGCGCTGCGCGACAGCATCGACGGGACGCTCGGCGCGCACGCGCCGGTCGGCGCGCCGGCCACCTGGGTGCTCTCCAACCACGACGTCACCCGGCACGTCACCCGCTACGGCCGGGAGGACACCCGGTTCAGCTTCGCCGCCAAGCGCGAGGGCGTCCCCACCGACCTGGAGCTGGGCACCCGCCGGGCCCGGGCCGCCGCGCTGCTCTCCCTGGCGCTGCCCGGCGCCGCCTACGTCTACCAGGGGGAGGAGCTGGGGCTCTGGGAGGTCGAGGACATCCCCTACGAGCTGCGCCAGGACCCGATGTGGGAACGCTCCGGCCGGGTCGACCCCGGCCGGGACGGCTGCCGCGTGCCGCTGCCGTGGGCCGGTGACACCCCGCCGTTCGGGTTCAGCCCCGACGGCGCGGCAACCGCGCCCTGGCTGCCCCAGCCGGCCGACTGGAAGGACCGCACCGTCCGCGCCCAGACCGGCGACCCGCACTCGATGCTGGAGCTCTACCGGGCGGCCATCGCGATCCGCCGGGCGGAGGCGGCGCTCGGCGACGGCAGGCTCACCTGGCTGCCCGCCCCCGACCGGGTGCTCGCCTTCGCCCGGGACCCCGGCTTCACCTGCCTGGTCAACCTCTCGGCCGCCGCCGTGCCGCTGCCCGGGCACGAGCGGCTGCTGCTGGCCAGCGGCCCGCTCGACGACGACCGGCTGCCGCCGGACACCGCCGTCTGGCTGCGGACCGGCTGACCTGTCCCCGGCGTCGGCGGCCCGTCCCGGCCGCCGGCGCCGCCCGCCGCGCCACCCGACCAGGAAGGAGGGGAGGAACCACCGCACCGCACGGGGGACCTGGCCATCCGACGAAAGGGAGCGCACCCCTCATGGCCGACCACACCACCCCGCACCACCCGCGCCGCAGCCGGCTCCGCGCGGGGCTGGCCGTCCTCGCCGGCGCCGCGCTGGCCGCCACCTCCGTCACGGTCGTGGCGCTCACCACCACCGCCACCCCGGCCCGCGCCGCCGGGCTGTCCCCGTTCGACATCGCCGGCCGCGGCGCCACCGTCCCCTTCGTCGAACAGGAGGCGGAGCGGGCCGTCCATACCGGCACCCGGATCGGCCCCGACCGGCGTTACGGCACCCTCCCGTCCGAGGCGTCCGGCCGGGAGGCGGTCACCCTCGACGCCGTCGGCGAGTACGTCGAGTTCACCCTCGCCGCGCCGGCAAACGCCGTCACCTTCCGGTACAGCCTGCCGGACAGCCCCGCCGGCACCGGGCGGGACGCCAGCATCGACCTGCGCGCCGGCGGCACCCTGGTCAAGTCGGTCCCGGTCACCTCCCGCTACGGCTGGTACTACGGCGGGTACCCGTTCAACAACAACCCCGGCGACACCAACCCGCACCACTTCTACGACGAGACCCGCACCCTGTTCGGCACCACCTACCCGGCCGGCACGAAGATCCGCCTCCAGGTCTCCTCCACCGCGCAGTCGCCCACGTTCACCATCGACCTGGCCGACTTCGAGCTGGTCGGCGGCCAGGTTCCCAAGCCCGCCGGTGTGCTGGACGTGGTCACCGACTTCGGCGCCGACCCGAGCGGCGCGACCGACTCGACGGCGAAGTTCCAGGCCGCCGTCGACGCCGGCAAGGCCCAGGGGAGGGCCGTCTGGATCCCCGCCGGCACCTTCACCCTCTGGGACCACGTGGTGGTCGACGGGGTGACGCTGCGCGGCGCCGGGCCCTGGTACTCGGTGCTCGGCGGCCGCCACCCCACCGACCGCAAGCGGGCCGCCGGCATCTACGGCAAGTACGTGCCCGGCGGCGGCTACGGCGGCGCGATCCGGCCGCACGAGGCCGGCGGGCCCAGCCGCAACGTCACCCTGCGGGACTTCGCCATCATCGGCGACATCCGCGAGCGGGTGGACGAGGACCAGGTCAACGCCCTGGGCGGGGCGATGTCGAACTCGGTGGTGGACAACCTCTGGTTGCAGCACACCAAGGTCGGCGCCTGGATGGACGGCCCGATGGACAACTTCACCATCCGCAACAGCCGGATCCTCGACCAGACCGCCGACGGGGTGAACTTCCACTGGGGCGTCACCAACTCCACGGTGACCAACACCTTCGTCCGCAACACCGGCGACGACGCCCTCGCCATGTGGGCGCAGACCGTGCCGAACGTCAACAACTCCTTCACCTTCAACACGATCGGCGTGACGATCCTCGCCAACCACCTGGTCACCTACGGCGGGCGGGACATCCGGATCACCGACAACGTCACCGCCGACTCGGTCACCAACGGCGGCGGCATCCACGTGGCCAACCGCTATCCCGGCGTGAACGGCCCGACCGCCGTCGCCGGCACGATCACCGTCGCCCGCAACACCCTGATCCGCAACGGCAACTCCGACTACAACTGGCGCTTCGGCGTCGGTGCGGTGTGGTTCTCGGCGCTCAACGAGCCGATCCAGGGCGCCACCATCAACGTCACCGACACCGACATCCTGGACAGCTCCTACGCCGCGCTGCACTGGATCGAGGGGCAGACCAGCGGGATCAACCTGAACAACGTGCGCATCGACGGCGCGGGCACCTTCGCGCTCCAGGTGCAGGCCCCCAGCCAGGTCAGCTTCACCGGAGTCCGGGCCACCGGCATCGCCCAGGCCAACCCCATGTACAACTGCGTCGGCAGCGGCTTCCAGATCACCCAGGGCGCCGGCAACTCCGGCTGGT
>NZ_JBSSLX010000298.1:0-5547 GCF_053890995.1 Micromonospora sp. I033
GCTCGGGGCAGTCCGCGCCGTGCCCGTCGACGCAGGGGGGCGCCTCGAACAGCACGACGCCCTCGCAGGTGTCGCAGTAGAGCTCGCGGTCCGACACGGGCGTCTCCTCTCGTTCCGGTGCCCGCCGGGAGGCGGTGGCGGCATCGGCGGAAAACGGAAAATTACTCCCGTGTAGTTTGGCACGCCGGTCTGACAAAACCCGGGCGGTACCCGGCTCAGAGCGTGCCGGCCACCTCGAGCCAGCGCTCCAGCGCGCCGGCCGCCGCGCCCGAGTCGACCGACTCGGTCGCCCGGACCAGGCCGGCGCGCAGCGCCTCGTGCAGGTCGCCGTCGAGCGGGCCCTGGGTGGCCAGCGCGACCGCGGCGTTCACCAGCACCGCGTCGCGGACCGGGCCGGTCTCGCCGGCCAGCAGCCGCCGGACGACCCCGGCGTTGTACGCCGCGTCACCGCCGCGCAGGTCGGCCAGGGTGGCCCGGGGTACCCCGAGCTCGGCCGCGTCCAGCAGCGCCTCTCTGACGGTGCCCTGCTGGGCCACCCAGACGCGGGTGGGCGCGCCGGTGCTGAACTCGTCCAGCCCGTCCTCACCGCGTACCACGATCACGGAGTCGCCCCGGGCGGCGAAGACGGCCGCCATCACCGGAGCCATCCGCGGGTCGAAGCAGCCCACGGCGCCGGCCCGGGGGCGGGCCGGGTTGGTGAGCGGGCCGAGGAAGTTGAACGCGGTGGGCACGCCGATCTCGCGGCGGACCGGGCCGGTGTGCCGCATGCCGGGGTGGAACCGGGCGGCGAAGCAGAAACCGATGCCGGCCTCGGTCACGCAGCGGGCCACCTGCTCCGGGTCCAGGTCCAGCGGGACGCCCAGGTACTCCAGCACGTCGGCCGTGCCGCAGGAGGAGGAGGCGGCCCGGTTGCCGTGCTTGACCACGCGGACGCCGGCTCCGGCGACCACCAGCGCGGCCATGGTGGAGATGTTCACCGTGTGGGCGAGGTCGCCGCCGGTGCCCACCACGTCCAGCGCGTTGGCCCGGATCTCCTCGGGCAGCGCCACCGGGACCGCCCGGGTCAGCATCGCCTCGACCAGGCCGCCCAGCTCGGCCGGCGTCTCGCCCTTGGTGCGCAGGGCCACGGCGAAGCCGGCGATCTGGGCCGGGGTGGCCGAGCCGGCCATGATCTCGCCCATCGCCCAGGCGGTGTCGGCGGTGGAGAGCTCCTCGCCGCGCAGCAGCGCGTTGAGCAGAAGCGGCCAGGTCCGTTCGCCCATGGCGGGCCTCCCGAGCGGGGGTGTGAGCGGGTGTGGTGGCCGTCATCCGGTCCGTGGCGCCGCGGGCGGCGCGGAGGCCGGATCAGGGCCGGCGGTCTTCATCGGTCCGTGCCGCCGTCCGACGGCACGGAGGCCGAATGTGGCCGGGGTCGGCGCCACGGCCGCGTCGCCGCGGCGCCGGTGGGGGTGGCTCAGGCCGCGGCGTGGGTGCGCCGCAGCAGCTCGGCGACGGTGGTGCCGGTGGTCACCGGGTCGAGCGGGTGGGTCAGCGTGGCGTCGACCTCGGCGTACGCGGCCAGCCAGCGATCGGCGGCGCGGGCCAGCACCACGCAGGTCGGCGGGGCGTCGTCCCGGTCGTCCTTGATCTGGCGGGCGATGCCGATGCCACCGCCGGGGCTCGCCTCGCCGTCGAGCAGGAGCAGGTCGATCTCGTAGTCGTCGACCAGCCGGACGCAGCCGGCGTAGTCGGCGGCCTCGACGAACTCGATCTCGAGCCCGGGCGCGGGCCGGGTGCCGACGGCGAGTCGCATCCGGTCACGGACCTTCGGGTCGTCGCTGTAGAGCAGGACGGTGCAAAGACGATCGCTCATCGTGACGTGGCTCCCACCTCGTAGCTGCCCGCTGATCGTAGCGGGCGTCACATCCGGCCGATCGCCCCGCCCTGGCGTACCCGAATGGGGGTCAGGCGCTCGCTTCCGCGGCGCGCTGGCGGGCCTCCTGGCGGTCCAGCTCGCGGTCGAGTCGGCGGGCCTCGCGCTCGGACTGCTTGATCCACTGGACGACCAGCACGGCCAGCATGGTGACGCTGACGAACTCGCCGCCGGCCCAGAGCACGCCGCCGGCGACCACCTGGTCGTTCCACGGGTCGGACCAGCTCAGGTGCAGCGAGGGGTACCAGTCGCCGCCGAGCAGCGTGGTGCTCTGCATGATGGTGAGCCCGAGCACGGTGTGGAACGGCACGGAGAGCAGCATGAGCAGCGCCCGGGCCGGGTACGGCCAGCGCCCGGGCAGCGGGTCCAGGCCGAGCAGCGGCCAGAAGAAGACGCAGCCGGTCATGATGAAGTGCGCGTGCACCAGCTCGTGCGCCCACTCGTGCCGGAGGGTGATCTCGTAGAGGCCGGTGAAGTAGAGGGCGAACGGGTTCACCACGAAGATGGCGAACGCCACCAGCGGGAAGCTGTAGACGCGGGCGATCCGGCTGTGCACGATCGCCAGCAGCCGCTTGCGCGGGCGCAGCGGCAGGGTGCGCAGCGCGAGCGTCACCGGCGCGCCGAGCGCCAGGAAGATCGGTGCGACCATGGACAGCACCATGTGCTGGATCATGTGCACCGACAGCAGGGCGGTGTCGTAGGCGCCCAGCCCGCTGACCGTGACGGCGGCGATGCCGCCCAGGCCCGGGAAGAGGAAGCAGACGGTACGCACCACCGGCCAGCGGTCGCCGCGCAGCCGCAGCCGGTAGACCCCGTAGAGGTAGAGACCGGCGGCGAGCACCAGGCCGAGGGCGAGCCAGCTGTCCAGCCGGGTCTCGGTCAGGACCCGGGCCACGGTGAACGGCGGCGGGACGGCCTCGCCCCCCGCCGCGAGTGTCGCCGGGGCCACCGAGGTGGCGGCGAAGATCGGATCGACGTGCAGCACGCTTTTCAGGGTAGGTCAGGCGAAGCGGACCACCCCGATCGGGCCACTGATGGCACAGGTTTGCCACCCCGCTGATCGTCGGTCCCGGTCAAGGGCAATAATGACCGCGTGACTGCGGCCCCAGCCATTGACAAGAGCCGGATCCACTCCCTGACCCGACCCAACATGGTCAGTGTCGGGACGATCGTGTGGCTCTCCAGCGAACTCATGTTCTTCGCGGCGCTGTTCGCGATGTACTTCTCGATCCGCGCGGCGGCGCCGGAGCAGTGGGAGAAGCACACCGAGATCCTCGACGTGCCGTACGCGACGACGTTCACGGTGATCCTGGTGCTGTCCTCGGTGACCTGCCAGCTCGGTGTCTTCGCGGCCGAGAAGGGTGACGTCCACGCCCTGCGGCGGTGGTTCACGATCACCTTCGTGATGGGTCTGATCTTCGTGCTCGGCCAGGCGAACGAGTACCGCAACCTGGTGCACGAGGGCGTCAAGATCAACGAAGACGGGTACGGGTCGATGTTCTACCTCACCACCGGCTTCCACGGCCTGCACGTGACCGGCGGTCTGGTGGCGTTCATCATCTTCATGATCCGCACGACCATGGGCCGGTTCACCCCGGCGCAGGCGACCTCGGCGATCGTCGTGTCCTACTACTGGCACTTCGTCGACGTCGTGTGGATCGGGCTCTACGCCATGATCTACTGGCTTCAGTGATCTTGGCGCGTCACGTATCGCGCCGCTGCTCCGTCCCCTGAGACAAGGTCCAACCGGTTAAGGACACAGGTCATGACTTCTGACAACGACCGCCGACGCGGTCTGCTCGCGCGGCTGCGCGGGCGGCCCGTAGCGCGCAGCAGGGGCCGCCGCCGGCTGGGTGCCGCGGTCCGGCTGGCCGCCGCGCTGATGCTGGCCGGCGGCGCCTACACCGTCTTCGCCCCCGGCGTGCAGGCGCAGGACAACCCGCCCCTGAGCGCCGCCGCCAACGAGGGCAAGGCGCTGTTCGACGTGAGCTGTGTGACCTGTCACGGTCGCAACGCCCAGGGCGTCGAGGGACGTGGTCCGAGCCTGATCGGCGTCGGGTCGGCCTCGGTCGAGTTCCAGGTCAGCAGCGGTCGGATGCCGATGGCCCGGCAGGAAGCCCAGGCCATGCGGAAGCCCCCGCAGTTCACCGACGAGCAGGTGCGCCAGCTCGGGCAGTACATCCAGGAGCTCGGCGGCGGCCCGCAGGTGCCGCAGGGCGACCTGCGCGAGGGCGCGAACCTCTCCACCGGTGGTGAGCTGTTCCGGATCAACTGCTCGCAGTGCCACGCCTTCGGTGCCGGCGGCGGCGCCCTCTCCTCGGGCAAGTTCGCGCCGAGCCTGCGCCCGGCCAGCGACCGGCAGATCTACGCCGCCATGCTGAGCGGCCCGCAGAACATGCCGGTGTTCGGTGACAACCAGATCACACCGGAGCAGAAGGCGGACATCATCGCCTACATCCAGGAGACTCTGAAGCACGACCAGGACCAGGGCGGTTTCAACCTGGGCCGGTACGGCCCGTCGACCGAGGGTCTCGCGATCTTCCTGGTCGGCATCGTCGCGCTGGTCTTCGCGAGCCTGTGGATTGCGGGCAAGTCGTGACCGAGCGGATCATTCGTTTCAGTGCTGTGGCGCCGACCCCCGGCGTCACCCGTAGCGAGGTGACGGCATGAGCACCCACACCGAGCACCAGGCCCCGGCGGGTCGGGAGCCGCTCGACGTGAACGACCCCCGGCTCTCCCGGTTCGAGATCGTCGAGGAGGGCGCGCGGCGGGACGACATCGAGATCGTCCACTACGAGCCGCAGGTGGTCCCCGGCAGCAAGGCGGAGCGTCGGCTGACCCGTACGGTCGCCTCGTTCTTCTGGATCACGTTCCTCGCCGGGCTGGCCTTCCTGGTCATCTACATCTGGTGGCCGTGGAAGTGGGAGGCCGGCCGGGGCGGCGACAAGTTCTACACCCCGCTGCTCGGCGTGACCCTCGGCATCGCCCTTCTCGGCATCGGCTTCGGCATCCTCACCTGGGGCAAGAAGCTGCTGCCCAAGGAGGTGTCGATCCAGGACCGGCACGACCAGCCCGGTTCCCCGGAGGACCGCCGGATCACCGGCGAGACGATGCTCTACATGGCCGACGAGCTCGGCGTGAGGCGCCGGCCGCTGCTCGGCATCTCGCTGCTCGCCGGCCTGGCGCCGGTCGGCGCGGTCGTCGCGGCGCCGCTGGTCGGTGGCCTGATCTCGCAGCCGCACAAGAACAACCAGATGTTCACCACCGGCTTCGCCCCGGCCGAGGGCGGCGAGCGGATCCGGCTGGTCCGCGAGGACGGCCGGCCGATCCGCCCGGCGGACGTCAGCGTCGGCGGCCAGCTCACCGTGTTCCCGGGCATCGACGGTGGCGTGAGCAACAAGCACGCCGACTCGCCGACCCTGCTGATCCACCTGCGTGAGGACGACGCGGAGAAGTCGCGCGCCGCCAACGAGCGCAAGGGCCACGGCGACTACATGTGGGGCAACTACGTCGCATTCTCCAAGATCTGCACGCACGCCGGTTGCCCGGCCAGCCTCTACGAGCAGCAGACCAACCGGCTGCTCTGCCCCTGCCACCAGTCGCAGTTCCTCATCACCGACAACGCCAAGCCGGTC
>NZ_JBSSLX010000299.1:0-5511 GCF_053890995.1 Micromonospora sp. I033
ACCTCCGCCTGCGACCAGCTCACCGGCGAGCGGGTCCTGACCTGGACGGTGGAGAACAGCGAGCGGGACAAGGCCGCCACGCTCCAGCAGGTGACCCCGAACCCGAAGACCGACGTGACCGTCGCCGTCGAGGGCGCATCCCCCATCCCGCTGGAGGGCACGGTCGTCCCCGACGGCGGCTCGGTCCAGGCGGTCCAGCGGGTGCCCGGCGACACCCGGTCGGCCTCGCTGACCATCTACGCGCTGTGGAAGCAGAACGGCAAGGACCACACCGACACCGGCACCGTCGACCTGACCCGGGACGCGCCCTGCTCCCCCGCCCCGAAGTGCGTGGACCTCGACAAGGCGACCTACAGCCACACCTTCGACGGCCCGAAGGGCACCGCCACCGTCAAGCTCGACGGTGACCTGCCGCTCTGCGGCGACGGGAAACAGTGGTTCACCCTGGTGTCCTACTTCGCCCCGCGCCCGCGCTTCGCCACCCCGCAGTACGTGTACGGCACCCCGGCCAGCGACTGGATCGGCGGCACCCGGACGTCCATCGACCTGAAGGTCGACCTGCCCGACTGCAACACCCAGGTGGACCTCATCTGGGGCGACACGAGCCAGGTCATCGACCCGCTGACCGAGGACGGCAAGCGGTACGGCAACCTCAAGCTCGGCTCTCCCGGGGCACCCGGCAACCGGTCCCACGGACCGCAGGGCTGGTACAACGGCGGCAGCCGCGGCTGCACCAATCCCGCCGCCCTCTTCACCTCGAAGTGCGACGGCACGGTCGCCGTGGCGCTGAGCAACGACGGCAGCCTGAGCCGCTACCCGGTCGAGTTCGAGGTGCGCGGCGCGAACGGCTGGTCGAAGAAGGTGACAGTCGAGTCCGGCAAGGCCGACACCGACACCGTCGTCCCGGCCGCGAACGCCGGCACCGTGGAGGTGCTGGTCGACGGCAAGGTGCTCGACAAGGGCCGCTACTCCTGGCAGCGCCCGAAGGACTGCCCGCTGCCGACGGTGGCGACCAGGGCCGACTGCGACACCTTCACGCTCACGGTGGCCAACCCCAAGGGTGGCCTGCCGGTCAAGGCCGAGCTGACCTACGGCGGGCGCACCGAGACCCGGACGGTCGCGCCGGGCAGCGCCGAGAAGGTGACCTTCCAGGCCGGCAAGGACGAGCAGGCCACCGTGGCCCTGCCCGACCTGGACGTGGAGCTGGAGGCGGTCTACGCGCCCGAGCGGAGCTGCGGCGGCAGCGGCGGCGGGGAGCCGGGCCTGCCCGTGACCGGCGCGGCGGCCGGCGTCATGGCGGCCGTGGCCGGTGCCCTGGTGGCGGCCGGCGCGGTGCTCTTCGTGGTGACCCGACGGCGGCGGATCCGCTTCACCGCCTGACGAGGCCCGGCCCGAGGGCGCGTCGACCACCCGGTCGACGCGCCCTCGGCTCATTCCAGCTCCGCCATCAGCAGCGCGCGGTCGATCTCGGCCTGGTTGGTCAGCACCACGAGGCGCCGGTCCGAGTCGGGGAACCAGGCCGCCAACGCCTTGTACCCGCCGTTGTCCCCGGAGTGGTGGATCGCCCGCTCCCCGGCCAGCGGGCCGACGAACCAGCCGTAGCCGTACGCCTCGCCGGGGCGGCCGGTCGGCGCGTGCGGGGTGATCATGGCGGCCACCGCGGCGGGCCCGAGCAGCCGGCCCCGGCGTGGCACGTCCAGCCAGGTGAGCAGGTCGGCACCCGTGCACCAGACGTCACCGGCGCCCATGCTCACCGTGTCCAGGTTCCAGGACGGCACCGGCCGGCCGCCCTCGTGCCCCGTCGCCACGTCGTCCCGCCCGGCGGCGTCGCCGGCGAAGCTGCCCGTCATGCCGAGCGGCGCGAAGACCTCCTCGGCGAGGAACTCCGCGTACGGGCGGCCGGACGCGCGCTCGACGGCCCGGGCCAGCAGGACGTACCCGGGACTGCTGTAGTGCCAGCCGGTGCCGGGGGCGAACAGCGGCGGCAGGCCGGCGAAGACCGCCAGCAGCTTGTCGGGCTCGGCCGGCCCGGCCAGGTCGATCATCGGGTAGTCCTCCCAATGACCCAGGCCCGAGGTGTGGGTGAGCAGGTGGTGCGGGGTGATCCCGGCCCAGGCCGCCGGCGGGTCCGGCAGCCAGCGGTTGATCGGATCGTCCAGGCGCAGCGCGCCCCGCTCGGCGAGGAGCAGCACCGCCACTGCGGCCATCTGCTTGCTGATCGAGGCGATCTGGAACCGGGTCGCGGGGGTGCAGGGCGATTCGGCGTCGGCGGAGCCGGTGACCCGGTCCACCTGGAGATCGTCGCCCTGCGCCAGCAGGAGCACGCCGCGGTCGAGGGATGGGGTCGGCATCGCCCGAGCCTAGGCCCGGGCGGCCGGCCCGTGGGGGCGCCGGATCAGCCCTTCTCCAGGTATTCGGCGCGCTCCTCGTCGACCAGGGCGGCGACCGAGGCGGCCAGCGCGGGGTGGCGGGCCAGCTCCGGATCCTCCTCGACCAGGGCGATCGCCTCGGCCCGGGCGTCCCGGATCAGGTCGGTGTCGCGCAGCAGCGACAGCAGCCGCAGGTGCGACCGGCGACCGGACTGGGTGGCGCCCAGCACGTCGCCCTCCCGGCGCTGCTCCAGGTCGAGCTCGGCGAGCTTGAACCCGTCGGTGGTGGAGGCGACCGCGTCCAGCCGTTCCCGGGCCGGGGAACCCTCCATCGCCTCGCTGACCAGCAGGCAGAGGCCGGCGGCCGAGCCCCGGCCCACCCGGCCCCGGAGCTGGTGCAGCTGGGACACGCCGAACCGGTCGGCGTCCAGCACGATCATCACGGTGGCGTTGGGCACGTTGACGCCCACCTCGACCACCGTGGTCGCCACCAGCACGTCCAGGTCACCGGCGGCGAACGAGCGCATCACCGCGTCCTTCTCGTCGGCCGGCAGCCGCCCGTGCAGCACTCCGATCCGCAGCCCGTGCAGCGGACCCTCGGCGAGCAGCGGGGCCACCTCGGTCACCGCCAGCGGGGGCCGGCGGCCGTTGTCGTCCTCCCGCGGCGCCTCCTCGTCCGAGGCCGGCCCCTCACCGATCCGCGGGCACACCACGTACGCCTGGTGCCCCTTGGCGACCTCCTCGCGCAGCCGGCGCCAGGCGCGGTCGAGGAAGGCCGGCTTCTCGGCGGCCGGCACCACGTGGGAGGCGATCGGCGAGCGCCCCTGCGGCAGCTGGGACAGCGTGGAGATCTCCAGGTCGCCGTAGACGGTCATGGCGACCGTGCGCGGGATCGGGGTGGCGGTCATGACGAGCACGTGCGGCGGCTGGTCGGCCTTGGCCCGCAGCGCGTCCCGCTGCTCCACGCCGAACCGGTGCTGCTCGTCGACCACCACGAGGCCCAGGTCATGGAAGTCGACCCCCTCGTAGAGCAGGGCGTGGGTGCCGAGCACGATGCCGGCCCGCCCCTCGGCCACCTCGGCGAGCGCCCGCCGCCGGGCGGCCGCGCCCAGCGAGCCGGTGACCAGCTCGACCCGGGTGGCGTCGTCGGCGGCGCCCAGCTCGCCGGCCTGCGCGAGCGGGCCGAGCAGGTCGAGCATGCCCCGGTGGTGCTGGGCGGCGAGCACCTCGGTCGGGGCGAGCAGCGCGGCCTGCCCGCCGGCGTCGACCACCTGGAGCATGGCCCGCAGCGCGACCACGGTCTTGCCGGAGCCCACCTCGCCCTGGAGCAGCCGGTGCATCGGGTGCGCGGTGGCCAGGTCGGCGGCGATCTCCCGGCCGACGGCCTGCTGGCCGGAGGTCAGCTCGTAGGGCAGCCGGGCGTCGAACGCGTCGAGCAGGCCACCGGGCTTCGCCGGCCGGGCCTTCGCCGGCCAGGCCGCCGCCCGGTGCTTGCGCTGCACCAGGGTGAGCTGCACGGCGAACGCCTCGTCCCACTTGAGCCGGCGGCGAGCTTTGTACAGCTCCTCCTTGCTGGTCGGCCGGTGGATCTCGCGCAGCGCGGCGCCGATGCCGACCAGGTTGCGGCTGGCGCGCACGGTCGCCGGCAGCGGGTCCTCCGGCGGGGTGAAGGTGTCCAGCACCACCCGCACGCAACGAGCGATCACCCAGGTCGGCACGGCCGCCGCGGCCGGGTAGACCGGGATGAGCGCCCCGGCGAACTCCTCGACCTCCTCGTTGGCCGCCGCCTCGCCGTCGCCGCCCTCGCCGAGCAGCACGTATTCCGGGCCGTTGAGCTGCCGCTTGCCCCGGAACTCGGTGACCTTGCCGGCGAACAGCCCCCAGCGGCCCGGGCGCAGCTCCCGCTCCCGCCACGCCTGGTTGCCGAAGAAGGTGAGGGTGAGCACCCCGCCGGAGCCGTCGCCGACGGTGACCTCCAGCAGGTTGCCCCGGCGCTGCCGCATCGGCCGGACCGCGGTGCGCTGCACCTGGGCCAGCACGGTGACCTGCTCCCCCACGTCGAGCGAGCGGATGTCGGTGTGCTCGCCGCGCTCGTCGTAGCGGCGGGGGAAGTGGTAGATGAGGTCGCCGGCGGTGTGCAGGTCGAGGTGGCTCGCCAGGGCCTTGGCGGTGCGCTCCCCGACCAGCTTCTTCAGCGGCGTGTCCACCGTCGCCGGTTCGCTCGTCATTCGACCCCCACCAGGAGCGGATAGTGCGGCTGCCCACCCTCGTACGCCTGCACCTCGACGAACGGCCAGGACCGCTCGACGTGCTCGCGGACCCGGTCGGCCAGCCCGGCCGGGGCGTCCGCCCCGCAGAGCAGGGTGACCAGCTCGCCGCCGCCGCCGAGCATCCGGTCGACCACGGCGGTGCAGGTGTCCAGGAGGTCGGCGCCGATGAGGTGCACCTCCCCCTCGACCAGCGCCAGCACGTCGCCCGGCCGGCACGGCCCGGCCACGGTGAGCGCCTCCCTGCTCGCGTGGCACACCTCCGCGTAACGGCAGGCGCCGGCGGCCTCGGCCATGGCGATGACGTCGTCCTCGAAGCGCCGCTTCGGGTCCCGCACGGCGAGGGCGGCGAGGGCCTGCACCGGGGACCGGGTGGGCACCACGCTCACCTTCACCCCGAGCCGGTGCGCCTCCCGGGCGGCCGCGCTCGCCACCGACTGGGTGTTGGGGTCGTTGGGCAGCACCACCACCCGGGCGGCGCCGGTGGCCCGGATGGCGTCGAGCAGCTCGCCGGTGGACGGGTTGGCCGGCACCACGGTGGCGCCCTCGGCGCCGAACAGCTCGGCGATGCCGGCGCCGGTGGCCACCACCACGGCGGCCCGGCCGTCGGGCAGCGGCGTCGGCAGCGGCGGGGCCGGGGCCACCTGGTCGGCGAACCGGGTCACCGTGATCCGGTGCGGCCGGCCGGCCACCACGCCGGCCTCGACGGCCGCCCCCACGTCGTTGACGTGCACGTGCACGTTCCAGGTGCCGGTGTCGCCGACGATCACCAGGGAGTCGCCCAGGGCGCCCAGCTCGCCGCGCAGCCGGGCCACCTCCTCGTCGGTGGCGTCGAGCAGGTACTGCACCTCGTAGCCGCACGCCGGGGAGCCGGT
>NZ_JBSSLX010000300.1:0-5494 GCF_053890995.1 Micromonospora sp. I033
CCGAGGGCGGCTGCCCGGTCACGGCGGCGACTCTGGATCGCGTGCCCGGCCTGCCGGAGGGCTACCGGACCACCCCGGACACCGTGGGGTGCTGGAAGGGCTGGGCCACGGGTTGGGACCGGGGCCAGCAGGGCGACGGCATGTACCTGTTCCGCTACGACCCGGGCCGCGGCTGGCGGATTCACGGGGCGGGCAGCGCGTTCGACTGCGCGACGTTGGGCATCCCGAAGGACCCGGACGACCCGCCCCCCTTCTGCTCGTACGGCAGCTAGTGGTGCGCCTCGTCGCACGGGGCATCGCGGTTGCTGAACGTCCACTAGAGTGCGGGCTTCCTTCGTTCTCTTCCGGAGCACACATGACATCCCTCACGGCCCGTTGGCCCCGGCTCGCCGTCGGCGCGGCGGTGCTGGCGACGACCGCGCTGGTCGGCTTCTCCGCCCCCGCCCACGCGGCGGACGCGCTGCCCGACCTCTTCGTCTCGTTCGACCGCGAGCCCGTCGCGGAGATCGACAACAGCGGCACCACCGTCGGCATGTACGTCTACAACTACGGCGAAGCCGACGCGACCGCGGTGACCGTCACCCTTGACCTGAGCAAGCTCTCCGACGCGGTGACCGCCTCCGTGTCGGACTGGGACGACACCTGCAAGCTCGCCGACGCCAAGGTCACCTGCACGGTCGGCAGTCTCGCGGCCGGGCAGGTCACCAACGTCTACCCGGTGTCGCTGGCCAGCCGCACGGGCGCCACGCCCGGCGACGCGGGCTCGGTGACGGTGACCATCGCCGGCGCGGAGGACGACGCCAACCCCGGCGACAACACCACCTCGTTCCCGGTCACCGTGGTCGCGTCGGGCCCCGACCTGGTCGCCGCCGCCGACAACCTGAACGACAAGGCGCACCCGGTCGGCGCGGGCGACCGCGTCCCGCTCTACAGCGGTGTCCTCAACGAGGGCGACAGCCCGGCGACGGACTTCACGGTCCGGGTCGACCTGCCCACCGGCGCCACCTTCGTCGAGCGGTACAGCGACTGCACCTACGTCGACTACTACCCGAAGGACACCGGCGCGCCCTACGTGTACGGGCCGAGCCAGGTCACCTGCACGGTGCCGCTGACGCTCAAGCCCGGCGAGGGGCTGCTGCTGTTCGACGACGAGACCGGCGCGTCGCTGTTCAACATCACGTTCGGCCGCAACCTGCCCGGTCCGGCCGAGAACTACGCCGCCTTCAGCACGGCCCTGGCCGGCGAGGCGGAGGCGGCGAAGAAGGTCGCGGCCACCAAGGGCAACGGCCCGTCGTTCGCCTCCGCCGCCGAGAAGCTGCACGCCAAGGCAGTGCAGGCGGGCCTCGCCAAGCGGTCCGTCGTGGAGCGTGAGCTCGACGAGTCGGACAACTACGCCGACATCCAGTTCTGGACCAAGAAGAACACGCTCGACGTCGCCGTCACCGTCCCGCCGGTGAAGGGCGCCGTCGGTCAGACGGTCGACCTCGCGTACGAGGTCGTGAACAACGGCCCGTCCGACGGCGGCGGCCCGGGCGTCGTCATCACCGCGCCGAGCGGCACGGTGCTGCTGCCCGCCGAGTGGTGCTACACCGACGGCACGCCGGGCAAGCAGCTGCCGGAGTCGGCGAAGCTGCGCTGCAACTTCGAGAGCGAGTTCCCCAGCGTCGCCTCCGGCTACGGCCGGATCAAGGCCACCGTCAAGCTGAAGATCAAGTCAGCGCCGGGCGCCGACGGCACGATCGTGGTCGACGGTGCGACCTCCTCCACCGAGTCGAACCCCGCGAACAACACCGCCCGCATCGTCATCACCGGTGGTGAGGGCGGCTCCGGTGACGGCGGCTCCGGTGACGGCAGCGGTGGCTCCGGAGGTGGCCTGCCGGTCACCGGTGCCCCGGCCGCCGCCCTCGCTGGTGCCGGTGCGGCCGTCCTGGCGCTCGGCGCCGTGCTGTTCGTGATGTTCCGTCGTCGCCGCGTGGCCTTCCAGACCCCGCGCGACTGACCCGTTGACGCCGCGGGGGTGGGCCGGTCTCCGGCCCACCCCCGCCGGCGTGAGCGAGTTCAGAGCTGGCCGACGTCGATGATCCGCACGGCCGCCGCGCCCGTCTCGTCGGAGGCGGCGAGGTCGATCTCGGCGCTGATGCCCCAGTCGTGGTCGCCCTCCGGGTCGTCCAGGATCTGGCGTACGGACCACTTGTCCCGGCCCTGCTCGATCATCAGCAGCGCCGGCCCGCGCGCGTCCGGCCCCACCCCGATCGAGTCGTACGCCTCGAAGTACGGCTCCAGCGCGTCCGCCCACGCGTCGGCGTTCCAGCCGTGCTCGGCGTCCAGCTCCCCGAGCAGGTCCCAGCGGCGCAGGGCGGCCAGCTCGACCCGGCGGAACAGCGCGTTGCGCACCAGCACCCGGAACGCCCGGGCGTTGCGGGTGACCGCCGGCGGCCGGTCGTCCAGCGATGCGGCCACCTCCGCCACGTCGGACGGGTTGCGCAGCCGCTCCCACTCGTCGATCAGGCTGGAGTCGACCTGGCGGACCAGCTCGCCCAGCCACTCGATGAGGTCGACCAGCTCCTCGGTCTTGGCGTCCTCGGGGACGGTCTGCCGCAGCGCCTTGTACGCGTCCGCCAGGTAGCGCAGCACCAGCCCCTCGGAGCGGGACAGGCCGTAGAACTGGACGTACTCGGGGAAGGTCATGGCCCGCTCGTACATGTCGCGGACCACGGACTTCGGGGAGAGCTGGTGGTCGGCGACCCAGGGGTGGCCCTGCCGGTACATCTCGTACGCCGACTCCAGCAGCTCGGCGAGGGGCTTCGGCCAGGTCACCTCGTCGAGGAGTTCCAACCGGGCCTCGTACTCGATGCCCTCGGCCTTCATGGCGGCGACCGCCTCGCCGCGGGCCTTGAACTGCTGCGCGGAGAGCACCTGGCGCGGGTCGTCCAGGATCGACTCGATCACGCTGAGCACGTCCAGGGCGTACGACGGGGACTCCCGGTCGAGCAGCTCGATGGTGGCCAGGGCGAGCGGGGAGAGCGGCTGGTTGAGCGCGAAGTCGAGCTGGAGGTCGACGGTGAGCCGCACCCGGCGGCCCTGCTCGTCCGGCTCGGGCAGCTCCTCGACCACGCCGCCGGCACGCAGCGCGCGGTAGATGGCGATGGCCCGGCGGATGTGCCGGCGCTGGGCGGCCCGGTCCTCGTGGTTGTCGGTGAGCAGGTGCCGCATCGAGGCGAACGCGTCGCCGGGGCGGCCGATGACGTTGAGCAGCATCGAGTGGCTGACCTGGAAGCTGGAGGTCAGCGGCTCCGGCTCGGCCTCGACGAGCCGCTGGAAGGTCGGCTCGCCCCAGCCGATCGAACCCTCCGGGGGCTTCTTCTTCACCACCTTGCGGCGCTTCTTCGGGTCGTCGCCCGCCTTGGCGAGGGCCTTCTCGTTCTCGATGACGTGCTCGGGGGCCTGCACCACGACCCGGCCGAGGGTGTCGAAGCCGGCCCGCCCGGCCCGGCCGGCGATCTGGTGGAACTCGCGGGCCTTGAGCAGCCGGGTCCGGGTGCCGTCGTACTTCGACAGGCCGGTGAAGAGCACGGTGCGGATCGGCACGTTGATGCCGACGCCGAGCGTGTCGGTGCCGCAGATGACCTTGAGGAGCCCGGCCTGGGCCAGGGTCTCCACGAGGCGGCGGTACTTGGGCAGCATGCCGGCGTGGTGCACGCCGATGCCGTGCCGGACCAGCCGGGACAGCGTCTTGCCGAAGCCGGAGGTGAATCGGAAGTTGCCGATGGCCTGAGCGATCATGTCCTTCTCGGCCCGGGTGCAGACGTTCACGCTCATCAGCGCCTGGGCGCGCTCCAGCGCGGCGGCCTGGGTGAAGTGCACGACGTAGACCGGGGCCTGCTTGGTCGCCAGCAGCTCCTCCAGGGTCTCGTGCAGCGGCGTCATCGCGTACGAGAAGAGGAGCGGGACCGGCCGCTCGGCCGAGCAGACGACGGCGGTCGGCCGGCCGGTGCGCCGGGTCAGGTCGTCCACGAAGCGGGTGGTGTCGCCGAGCGTGGCGGACATCAGGACGAACTGCGCCTGCGGCAGCTCGATGAGCGGCACCTGCCAGGCCCAGCCCCGATCCGGCTCGGCGTAGAAGTGGAACTCGTCCATGACCACCTGGCCGACGTCGGCCCGGGAGCCCTCGCGCAGCGCCAGGTTGGCCAGGATCTCCGCGGTGCAGCAGATGATCGGGGCGTCGGCGTTGACGCTGGCGTCGCCGGTGAGCATGCCGACGTTCTCCGCGCCGAAGACCTCGCAGAGCGCGAAGAACTTCTCCGAGACCAGCGCCTTGATCGGCGCGGTGTAGAAGGTCGTCCGGTCGTCGGCCAGCGCCGCGAAGTGCGCCGCGATCGCCACCAGGCTCTTGCCCGAGCCGGTCGGCGTATTCATGATCACGTTCGCGCCGGAGACGATCTCGATGACCGCCTCCTCCTGGTGGGGGTAGAGGTCGAGGCCGCGCTCGGACGCCCAGCCGGCGAACGCGTCGTAGAGGGTGTCGGGGTCGGCGCTCTTCGGCAGCGCGGCGGTGAGAGTCATGGCGGCTCCCATCGTGCCTGGATCATGGGCCGCCGCGCCAACCGGGTTCAGCGCCGCCGGTGGATCAGGTCGAAGATCTCCCGCCCGGCGGTCAGCGCGCGCCGCTCGAACTTCGTCACCGGCCGGTGCGCCGGGCGCGGCGCGAAGCCGCCGTGCACGTCGACCAGCTCCGGGTCGGCGGTCAGCGTCTCCCGCATCGACTCGGCGTACTCGGCCCAGTCGGTGGCGCAGTGCAGCGTCCCGCCGGGGGCCAGCCGGGAGCGCAGCAGCGCCACGTGCGCCGGCTGGATGATCCGCCGCTTGTGGTGGCGGGCCTTCGGCCACGGGTCGGGGAAGAAGACGTGCACCGCGTCCAGACAGCCCTCCGGCATGGCCCGGACCAGGTCCAGCGCGTCGCCCTTGGCGACCCGGACGTTGTCCAGGCCGTGCCGTTCGACCAGTTCGAGCAGGTTGGCGATTCCGGGCGTGTGCACCTCTACCGCCAGATAGTGTCGGTCCGGGTCGGCGGCCGCCATCGCCGCGGTGGCGTCGCCCATGCCGGAGCCGATCTCCAGCACCAGCGGCGCCCGCCGTCCGAACAGCGCCGTCGGATCGCACGGCCCGTCCAGGTCGTCGATCTCCAGGCCGTACGCGGGCCAGAGCCGGACCAGCGCGTCGCGCTGCCGGTCGCTCATCCGCCCACGACGCGGGTGGAAGGTGCGGATACGGGCGGCGTGGGCCGGCGGCGCGGCGCTGAAGTCGGTGGAGGTCACAGCGACCCGAGCGTACGCGACCGGTGCGGCGGATCGGATGTGATGTGCGGCCGGGGGTGAGAGGATTCATCCCGTACGGCAGGACGGGTGGCCCGCCACCGTCGCGCGGGTGCCGGGAGGGGTCATGGGGTCAGTCACGGGACGTGCGGCGCTGCTGGTCGCGGCCGCCGCGTGCACCG
>NZ_JBSSLX010000301.1:0-5312 GCF_053890995.1 Micromonospora sp. I033
ACAGCCGGCTGGCGAGCTGCTTGAGCTTCGCCTGGTTCTCCGGCTTGGCCAGCTCGCGCCGACCGCGGTCGACCAGCTGCTGACCGCGGGGCGATCGCAGGAAGGCGGTGAGCCGTTGCACCAGTGACATGACGTCCTCCTGTCCGCGGTCCCCTCTCATGTGTACCCGGGACCGGCAAGTCCCTGGTACCCGGGCCGCCCCTCCGGCAACCCGACGGTGGGGTCAGCCCAGGATCTCCTTGACCACGGCGTTGGCGCGCCACTCGTGCTGGGCGTACGCGTCGGGGAACGCGGAGACCTGGACGGCCTGGGCGGCGACGGTGAGCGGCAGGTCCTGCCAGCCGGGGATCTGCTCCAGGGCGGAGAGGAACGCCTTGGTGGCGTACTCGGGGTCCATCAGCTCCTCGACGGTGCCCCAGCCGCTGCTCGGCCGCTGCTGGAACAGGCCGACCGAGTCGTGGTCCCAGCCGATGGCCTGGTGCGGGTAGTTCTGCGACTCGGGCAGCACGCCGCTGGCGTAGTTGAGCAGGGTGCTCTCCTGCATGGCGGTGGCCACCGCGATGACCAGGCCGCGACGCGGCACGCCCATCTCCCGGCCGGCCTGCACGATCTTCTTGGCGTTGTTCATCTGGGTCTGGTCCAGGCCGGCGACGGGGACGATCCGGCGGGGCTTGGGCTTCGGCTTGGGCTTGGGCTTGGCGGTCGCCGACGGGCTGGCCGAGGGGCTGGCGCTCGGGGTGGCCGGGGCGGTGGTCTCCCGGGCGTGGTCGCGGGAGGCGGCGTCGACGGCCGCCCGCTGGGCGACCTCGGCCGAGGCGGCCGGGCTCGGGGTGTCGCCGGCCGCGCGGGGGCCGAGCTGGGTGAAACCGCCCACCAGGCCGAGGCAGCACACCGCGCCGGTGGCCACGGCCATCTTCGTGCGGCCCGGCCGGGCGGCCAGGGGGTTCATGAGGGTGCCGAAGCGGGTACGCAGGGAACCGGCGGGAGTGGACGCCTCCGGAGAAGCGGTCGACTGAACGTCCGAGGGGGTATCGTCCGAACGGTCAGCCGAGCCGTCGAGGCCGTACTGGTCATCGAGGGTGCCGTCGTCACGCATTCGACGAGGCTAGGCAGGGCAAACCGGGATCACCCAGGCCGATCGGGTGGCCCTCGCCACACTTTGCGCCCGGAAAACCGGACATCCGACGGCGGCCGGGGCCGCCGGGTGACGCACCTCGCGACCCGGGAATACCTCCGGTCCACCCCGGGTCGAGCCGCCCCGGGCAGGAACCTCGCAGCCGTCCCGGCTCCGGCCAGTGATCGACTAACTCGTCCTTTCGGCCGAACCGGACCTAGCCCGTCAGGGGGAACGATCCCGTCACCGACACCGAACTGTGATCATCGTTCGGCCCGTAACGGAATGGACCACGGCGGCCGGTACGTTGGCCGAACCGGGGACGCCGTGTGCGCACGGCCCACCCGTACGCGTCGACAGGAAGGTCCGAACCGGTGCTCGACCCACACGAGCTCTACGAACTCAGCGACGATCTGCCCGACCTCGGCCAACCGGTGCTGATCCAGGCGCTCACCGGCTTCGTCGACGCCGGCAGCGCCACCCGGCTCGCCCGGGAGCAGTTGCTCACCTCCCTGGAGGCGCGGCCGATCGCCCGCTTCGACGTCGACCAGCTCTTCGACTACCGCTCCCGGCGGCCGGTGATGACCTTCGTGGAGGACCACTGGGCCGACTACGACGCGCCGGCGCTGGAGCTGCACCTGCTGCGCGACGACGACGAGACCCCGTTCCTGCTGCTGACCGGCCCGGAGCCGGACCTCCAGTGGGAGCGCTTCGTGGCCGCGGTCGCCGCCCTCTCCGCCCGGCTCGACGTCCGGCTCACGGTCGGGCTCAACTCGATCCCGATGGCCGTACCGCACACCCGACCCAGCGGCGTCACCGCGCACGCCACCCGACGTGAGCTGATCTCCGGGTACGAGCCCTGGCTCCAGAAGGTCCAGGTCCCGGGCAGCGTCGGGCACCTGCTGGAGTACCGCCTCGGCGAGCAGGGCCGCGACGCCCTCGGCTTCGCCGCGCACGTGCCGCACTACGTCGCCCAGACCGAGTACCCGGCCGCCGCCGAGGCGCTGCTCGCCGCGGTGTCCCGCAGCACCGGACTGCTGCTGCCCCGCGACGGCCTGGGCGCCGCCGCCGAGGTGGTGCGGGTGGAGATCGACCGCCAGGTCGCCCAGACCGAGGAGGCGGCCACCCTGGTCCAGGCCCTGGAGGAGCAGTACGACGCCTTCGCCCGGGGCCGCGGGGAGAAGAGCCTGCTCGCCCCGGAGACCGGCCCGCTGCCCACCGCCGACGAGCTCGGCGCCGAACTGGAACGCTTCCTCGCCGAGCAGACCCGCCCCGGCGAGACCCCGGAACGCTGACCGTTCGCCGAGCAGACCCGGACCACAATCCGGCGCGAGACCCCGGAACGCTGACCGTTCGCCGAGCAGACCCGGACCACAATCCGGCGCGAGACCCCGGAACGCTGACCGTTCGCCGAGCAGACCCGGACCACAATCCGGCGCGAGACCCCGGAACGCTGACGCGACACCCCGCCGGACTGGGCCGGCGGGGTGGCCGGTGATGGGGCAGGCTGGAGACATGCGCCTGGCGACCTGGAACGTCAACTCGGTGAAGGCCCGCCTCCCCCGGCTGCTCGACTGGCTGGCCACCACGAAGCCCGACGTCGTCTGCCTGCAGGAGACCAAGTGCCCCGACGGGGCCTTCCCGGTCGCCGAGGTGGGCGAGCTGGGCTACGAGGCGGCCAGCCACAGCGACGGCCGGTGGAACGGGGTCGCCATCCTGTCCCGGGTGGGGCTGGCCGACGTGGCGGTCGGCTTCCCCGGCGAACCGGGCTTCCCCCTGCCGGAGGCCCGGGCCATCTCGGCCACCTGCGGCGGCCTGCGGGTCTGGTCGGTGTACGTGCCCAACGGCCGCGCCCCCGACGACCCGCACTACGCCTACAAGCTGGCCTGGTTTGCGGCGCTGCGCGACGCCCTGGAGCCGGAACTGACCGGCGGGCTGCCGCTCGCCGTCTGCGGAGACTTCAACGTCGCCCCGACCGACGCCGACGTCTGGGACCCGGCGCTCTTCGTCACCTCCACCCACGTCACCCCCGCCGAACGGGCGGCGCTGGCCGCGCTGCGCGACCTCGGGCTCAGCGACGTGGTGCCCACCCCGATGAAGGGCCCGCACCCCTACACCTACTGGGACTACCGGGCCGGCATGTTCCACCAGAACAAGGGCATGCGCATCGACCTGGTCTACGCCTCGGCGCCGTTCGTCCGGGCGGTCACCTCGGCGTACGTGGACCGGGAGGCACGCAAGGGCAAGGGACCCTCCGACCACGCCCCGATCGTGGTCGACGCCGACCTCGTGCCGACCGTCGAAACGTTCTGAGCCACCTCGTTAGGGTGGAGCCATGGCAGTCGTGAAGATCAACGCGATCGACGTCCCGCCCGGCGCCGGCGAGGAGCTGGAGAAGCGGTTCGCGGCCCGGGCCGGCGCGGTGGAGAACTCCCCCGGCTTCCTCGGCTTCGAGCTGCTCCGCCCGGTCGCCGGGGAGAGCCGCTACTTCGTCTACACGCGCTGGGAGACCGAAGAGGCCTACCAGGCGTGGGCGCAGGGGCCGTCCCGGGCCGCGCACGCGGGCGGCGAGGGCGGCGAGCCGCGCAAGCCGGTGGCCACCGGTGCCACGCTGCTCGAGTTCGAGGTCGTGCGGCACGTCCCCGGCAAGGGCTGACCGCTCCTACTTCTGGAACATGGTCGACGCGACGTCGGCCATGAGCTTCAGTGCCCAGTCGAGCTGCGGGCAGGTGTCCCGGTCCCGGCACTCCAAGCAGCCACCGGCCCGCCACGGCTGGTCAAGCGCCCGGGTCCAGTGCGTGTCGATGATCCGCATCATCGCGAACAGCTCGTCGGCCGGCGTGATGTCGCCATCATCCATCGGCATCGTCGACACCTTCCGCGAGTAAGCGAGAGGGCCCGCCCCGGGCGCGGAGTTCCGTGCGCCGTGCGCCCAGGGCGGGAGGGACCGGAAACCCGGATTGCTGAAGTCCAGAAGCTCCGACCCACTGTCTCACTGTATTCACTGTCTCACTGTAGTCAAGTTCTCACTGTCTCGACTTCGCCGGGTTGTCACCTTGTCCCGGTCAGGTGCGGGCTGGAAACATGATCTCCGCTGAAGTCCAGGAGAGCCGATCATGCCGACCAGACCACCGCACTATCGACGCGTTGCCGACGACATCGAGGCCAAGATCCGTGCCGGCGACTACGCGCCCGGGCAACAACTGCCGTCCGTCTCGGAGATCGGCGAGATCTACAACGTCGCCAGGTCGACGGCCTACCGCGCCGTGAAGGAACTGCACGCGCGCAACCTCATCTACGGGCAGCAGGGCCAGGGCGTATTCGTCGCGGAAGCGGAAGAGTCGACCGGCTGATCCGCCCAGGGCACCACCCCTTCGAATCTTGGCGAGTTGCCGTTCGGAGCGAACGGAAAGTCGCCAAGATCCCGAATGTGTCATCCCTCTCAGGGTCCCTGGCGACGCCAGCACCTTTGAGTCGTTGTCGACGTCAGCTCGAAAGGCGCGCGCTGCCACAAGCCCCGCTCCGCCGCCTCCTGCTCAGGCCCTACGAATTTGATGTCGCACGGGACTCATTGCCAGGCGCCGCGAGCGCCAGGCGGCGTCAGGGGTTGCGGGTGTCGAGGAGCGAGGCGAAGGCGATGACGTTGTCCTGGTAGCCGGTGCGGCCGCCGACCCACTCACCGCCGCAGGTGATCAGCCGCAGCTCCGCCGGGCCGGAGTCGCCGTAGACCCGGTCGGCGGGCAGGTTGGCCTTGTCGAAGTACTCGACGGTGTCGACCTTGAAGGTGACCACGCTGCGGTCCGACCGGGTCACCTCGATCCGGTCCCCCGGCTTCAGGTCGTGCAGCCGGTAGAAGACCGCCGGCCCGCTCTTGGTGTCGACGTGCCCGACGATGATCGCCCGACCCGGATCGCCGGGCACCGCGCCGCGGTCGTACCAGCCGGTCTGATTGTGTTGAGTCAGTGGCGGCACGTCGATCGAACCGTCCCGGGCCTGGCCGACCGGGGTGACCGGGGCCGTAACCTTGATGGCCGGCACGGCGAGGCGGACCGGGAGGCTGGCCGGTTCCCGCGCCCGGGCCGGCTCGGCACTGCGCCGGTTCGACCCGGTCGCCGCGTCGGCCCAGTCGAACGGCCCGGCGGTCCGGCCCAGCCCGGCGCCGGTGGCGAAGACCCCGACCAGCACCAGCAGCACGGCC